>JBEIUL010000216.1:0-4878 GCA_040374395.1 Phycisphaeraceae bacterium | reverse complement strand
CGCGGCGATGACGGCAAGCGCGATGATCGCCCCCAGTGCGATCAGCGCGAGTGCGAGGGCCCGCAGGCGGCGGCGGCCCCGCGAGCGTCCGAGCGACGCGGCGATCTCGGGCGGCGGATCGCCCAGCTCGACCGCATCCCAGTCGAGGCTCGCCGCGGCCTCGCGGGCGGCGGCCAGCGCAGCACGGGCCCGCGCGAGATCGGCGGCCGCGACCTGGACCGGCATCGCGCCGGACGGCCTGGCCCGCAGCGCATCGGGAATCGGGATGGTCGCGAGCGGGAAGACATGGGCCTCGATGCCCGCGTCGGCGAGGACCGCGACCACGGTCTGGGCCTCGAATTCGCTCGCCGCCTCGACGACGGTCACGAGCCCGGATGCCGATGCGTCACCCGCGCTCACGCCGTTGGCCCGCCCGGGATCGACCCGCCGGCGCGGAAACGGTCGACTGCGGCGAGCAGCCGATCGGCGGTCGCCGGCCCGAACTGCCCGTCGGGCAGGTTCACCTGCCAGTCGCTCACGAGGTCGATCTCGACCGGCACGACGGCGCCGAGGGCAAGGTGCCTGGCCAGGTGCGGATCGTTCAGCAACCTGCCGTCGGCCCGATCGCCGTGGATGTCCTTCACCTCGAACCAGAGGTGCTCGCGGCCGCCCTCCGGATCGGTTCCGCCTTGGACCGAGGCCTTCACGAGAAAGCTCGGCTCCGGCCCCGAGGACACCGGCGACTTCCGCAGCGAGGCGAACGCGGTCGCGAACTCGGACCACGTGTGGCGGGCCCGTCGCGCGAGGCGCCGCGTCGCCGCGGGCGAGAGGTAGATCCCGGCCTCACCGCGCTCGATGCGCCCGACCGCCTCATCGGGCCAGCACCAGATCCGGCGGAACTGGCCCTTGGGCTCGGGGCCGCAGATCACCGCGCGGGTTCCGAGCAGCGGATTGAGCGAACCGGGCTCCTCGTCGGCACGCCGGTCGGCGACGCTGCCGAGGGCCCCCGGATCGAGGTAGCGGACGACCTCGGTCCATGGCTGGAAACTCACCCGCAGGTTCACCCCGACGCTCGCGACACCGCCCGGCGACGGCAACGGCTCGGTGAGGCAAAGCGCCGCGATGCCGTTCAGCAGCGTCACCGCCCCGCGCACGTTCCGTCCTGGCACCTCGAGCATCTCGAACTCGGGCAGGCCGCACCGCGCGAGCCCCATCGTGTGCAGCCAGAGCCTCTCCTCATCGTCGGGCCGCTCGCTGCGGCCGACCGCGACGACCCGCCAGAGGACATCCTCGGTCGCCTCGGGCTCGCCGTCCGGGCCGACGAACAGCCGCTCGAGCTCGTCGCGCGGGAACCACCGGCGGGTCGCGGTGTCGAGGATCGCCGGCACCTCGGGGAAGGCCCGCGTCACGAGCGAGACCAGCGCCACGTACTCGCCGAGCGACTCGGACGCCCGCCCGTCGCCGTCGAGCCGTCCGCCGAGGACCGTCTCGAAGCCGAGCGTCCACCGCAGTCGCGCGATCGATGGATCGGGAACATCATCCGGCCCGATCGCCCTCGCCGCCTCGACCCAGACGATGCAGGGCGAGGCGATGCCTTCGAGGGCAAGCACCATGTTCCACCGGATCGCGGCATCCTCGGGCGCGATCGTGTCGAGCACCGCCGGCCGGCTTCCCGACGCCCGGCTCAAGGCCTCGAGCACCGAACTCGCGGTCGGCGGGGCCTCGCCCCGGATCGGCGCGATGAGCGACGTGGGGAAGATCTCCTGCGGCGGCCACCCGCCGCCGGCGTCGGTCGCGAGCGCTGCCGCGGCCCGCACCGGGTCATCCGGCTCGAACGGGGCGGCGGAGGGAGGATGGGAACCGTGGTCGGTCATGCGTGAGGCGCCCACCGGCGACCGCCGGCGAACCGGGGGAAATCTACGGCCAAAACCGGCCGGAGCCGGAAAAACGGAAAAACTCCCGACCAGATTGCGGGCCTCCACGCCGGGATCCCTCCGCCCGGCCGCTCCCAAGTTCCGCACGTTGCGCAGGTTCGCGCCGAATCGCGCCATCGAACACCGCGCGAGAAATCCTCGCCGACCGGCGGATCATCCGTGCTCGGCGGCGGAACGGATCTCGTCGGCCAGCCCCTCGTCGTACTCGGCCACCAGCTCGGCCTCGGCGAGGGCCCCGGCGCGATCGCCCGCCGCAGCCAGCGCGAGGCCCAGCGCCGCGTGCGACTCGAGGTGCCGCTCGTCGCGGGCGAGGGCCGCCCGGGCCGACTCGACCGCGGCCGCGACCTTCCCCGAACGCAGCTCAAGCCGCGACCGGCACTCCCACGTCCACGGCACGTCCGGCTCGAGCTCGACCGCCCGCCCCGCAAGGGCCTCGGCCTCGTCGAACCGCCCCTGCGCGTGGCGGAGATCGGCGAAGACCACGAGCAGCCCCGCGTCGTCGGGATGCACGCGAAGCCCCTCGAGCACCTGCCGCTCGGCGTCCTCGAACGCCCCGTCCTCGATGAACGCCGAGGCGAGGAACCCGCGGGCCGCCGCCGACGCCGGATCGATGGCCAGGGCCTTGCGGGCGTTCGCGAGCCCCTCCTCGCGATCGCCGTTCTCGATGAGGGCCCTGGCCGCGGTCATCCGCAGCGTCGCGTCGTCGGGGCGCTTCCGCACCAGGCGCCGCAGCAGGTCGCACGCATCGGCCGAGTGGCCGGTCTCGCGGTAGAGCCACGCGAGCTCGAGCATCGCCTCGTGGGCGTCGGGACGGTCGACGGTGAACGACTCGAGGGCGTCGAGCGCCTCCTCCTCTCGCCCGGTCGCCGCGAGGCATCGCGCGATGCCCGCGGCCGCCAGCTCGTCGTCGGGATCGCCCTCGAGCACCCGCTCGAACTCGAATCGGGCCCGGTCGAGCCGGCCGAGCGCCTCAAGCGCCTCGGCGTAGTCGAGCCGCAGCTCGAGATCGTCCGGATCGAGCCGCAGCGCCGCCTCGGCGTTGGCCATCGCGTCGTCGCCTCGACCCGCGAGATCGAGGGCGACGAACAGGCCTCGCAACGGCTCGGTCTCGTCGGGCTTGAGCCTCTTCCACTCCTCGAGCGAGGCGATCGCCGCATCGAGCTCGCCGCGGGCGACCTGCACCCGACTGCGGATGTCGAGCACCCGGTCGCGGGGCGCACCGACCGACTCCAGCCGCCCGGCGATCGCGGACGCCTCGTCGACGAGCCCCGCGGCAAGCGCCCGATACGCCCGCAGCATCAGGCTCGCCCCGTGGTTCGCGTCGCGCTCGAGCGCCTTCCCGATCCACGCGTCGCCTTCCTCGTCCCGTCCCGCCTCGTGCAGGCGGGCCGCGAGCTCGGCCATCGCGTCGACGTCCTCCGGATGCTCGCGCAGCAGCTTCCGCAGCTCGCGGACCGGATCGCTCACGACGAGCCCTCACGCATCCGCCCGAGGGCATCGGGGAACGGGAACGTGCCGAAAACGCCGACCGATACGCTGTCCCACATCGTCACCGCGGGATAGACGTCGCCGTCGTAGCCCGCCGCGTACATCCGCTGCAGGACCTCCTCGAAGCTCGGCTCCTCGCCATACTTCCCGACGAGGCGGTTCGACTTCGCCCCGAGGAACGAGACGCTCGCGGTCGGCCAGCGGTCGTGGCGGCTCTCGATCATCCTCGCGACCGTGCGGAAGCCCCGCTCGATGTCGTCGAGCGTGAAGTGGTCGCGGTCGGCCGGCCGCAGCAGGGCCAGCACGAGCAGCCGGTCGAGATCGAACTTGAGCACGTACGGCTCGCGGTCGTCCTTCCCGTGCAGGGCGACGGCGCTGCGGAAGGTCTTCGCGTACGAGGTCACCGAGGCGAGCGTCCACTGCGAGGTCGGCACCAGCCGCAGCACCTCGCCGAGGATGCCGTGCGAGTTGTCGCGGTCGTTCACGCCGCAGACCAGCGTGCGATAGCGGCCGCGCACGATGTCGTCCAGCATGTGCTGGCCCCACTGGATCCGGATCCGCGGCTCGCGGGTCGCGACGCGGACGTCGCCGTGCGGGACCACCGTGATGCCCTTCATGCCCCGGCTGACCTGCATGAGGCGGTCGCCGTCGTCCTGATAGATCTGCGCCATGGGCGGGAAGTGTACGGCCCCCCGCGGGGTGGGGGCGCCGCGGGTAACGTGCCCCGATGGACACCCCGCTTCCCGCCGGCTACCGGATCCGCCCGATGCAGGACCATGACGTCGACGACCTCATCGAGATCTGCCGCCTCGTCTACCCCGACGAGCCGCCCTACACGCCCGAGCAGCTCGTCGACCACCGGAAGGTCTTCCCGGCGGGGCAGTTCATCGCCGAGCACGTCGAGAGCGGTCGGGCGGTCGGCGTGCAGGCCACGCTCATCGTGCACTGGAGCGAATACGGCGACGAGTCGACCTGGTCCCGCTTCACCGGCGGCGGCACGTTCCTGAACCACGATCCGGTGAAGGGCCGGACGCTGTACGGCGCCGAGATGATGGTGCATCCCGACCACCAGCACCACGGGCTGAGCCGGGCCCTGATCGAGGCGACCCGCGACCTCGTGCGGCTGCTCGGCCTGAAGCGGATCCGCGCCGGATCGCGGATCTCCGGCTACCACCGGCACGCGAAGGACCTGACGCCCGAGGCGTACGCCGCCGAGGTCGCCGCGGGCCGCATCTTCGACCCGGTGCTCTCGATCCACCTCAAGGAAGGCTGGTCGACCTTCGGCATCGCCCACCGTTACCTGCCGGGCGATGCCGAGAGCGGCGGGGCGGCGGCGCTCATCGAGTGGGTGAATCCCGGGGCGGCGAAGGGCTGAGCGGACGGCCGGTCGGCTACTTCACGGCGCGAAGGGCCGCGATCAACGCCGGAAGCCTGGTGCGTGCGAGTCCGTAGACCAATCGAGGATCTATCACGTCGT
>JBEIUL010000116.1:0-7082 GCA_040374395.1 Phycisphaeraceae bacterium | reverse complement strand
GGCGGGCCTGCTGCTGCTCATCGCGGCATGCCTCGCGATCGTGCTGCGGGTCGCGTGGGTGCTCACCGGTCGCCGGGGAAAGGCCTGACGATGCTTCCGACGAGAGCCTGTCCGCTGTTGCTCGTGATCTCCGCCCTCGCTCCGGGTTGCCGGACGGCCCCCCCGCCGGCGGCGCCGGCCGCACCTCGGGACGCGACCGCGGCGACGGACTCCGCCCCGGATCCGCTGGCCCTCGTCGAGAGCCGGCAGCGCGAGGCGGTCGCGGCGGCGCTGGTGAAGGCCGGCGAGAACCGGCCCGAGCTCGAGCGAGCGCTGCTGGAGATCGAGCCGGAGATGCGTCGCGGCATGGCGTTCCTCGTGGCGACGATGCCGGAGGGCGACCTGCGGGCGCTTTCCGCCCGGTTCCTGCTCGGCAACGTGCGCGACTCGTACGCGGCCTGGCGGGCGGCCCCGTGGGGCAGCGGCATTCCCGAGGACACCTTCTTCCGCTACGTGCTGCCGTACGCGAACCTCAACGAGGCCCGCGACGACTGGCGCGGCGACTTCGCCCGGCGTTTCCAGGCCAAGGCGTTCGAGATCGGCGGCAAGAGCGGCGATCCGATGGAGGCGGTCCGCTGGGTGAACGACCGGCTGAACGATGAGCTCAAGGTTCAGTACCACGCGACGAGACGGCGGGCGCCCGACCAGGGGCCGTACGAGTCGATGGCCCTCGGGTACGCAAGCTGCACGGGGCTCTCGATCCTGCTCGTCGATGCGCTGCGGGCGTGCGCGCTGCCCGCCCGCTGCGTCGGCTGCCCGGCGTGGACGAGGACCGAGGGGAACCATACGTGGGTCGAGGCGTGGTGGGACCGCTGGTGGAACATCGGTGACACCGGAAGCGACCCGCGGGACGAGAACTGGGTGAACGAGCGGTGCCGGCTGGAGACCGACGGCGGGAAGCCGCGGAACGCGGTGTGGGCGGCGTGCTGGCGGCCGACCGGCGAGCATTTCCCGGTGCCGTGGGACTGGTCGATCGAGTGGATCCCCGGCCGCAACGTGACGAGGTTCTACCGCGATCCGGTCGAGGCGTCGGTGGCGATTCCCGACGCGACGCCCGAGGGCCACGCGGGCGAGGCCGACCGACTGCCGGCGACGGTTCTGGCGTACTGGCATGACGAGCTCGTCGCGCGGGATCGCGTCGAGAGGGCGGGCGAGGCCGCGACGCTGCATCTGGCGAAGGGTGAGGCGTTTCGGATCGAGGTGCGGTTCGCGAACGGCGAGCGTGAGGTGCGCGAGGGGTTCACGCCCTGAATGCAAGAGGCCACGCCCCCGGCGTGGGCCCGCGAGGGGTTGGACCGCGAGGGGTTGGACCGAGGTGTTGGACCGAGGGGTTGGACAGGCAAACTTCAATCCTGCCTGCCTCGGATTTGACTGCCTGGGAACCTGATCATGTCGTTGACCGCCCGAGGCGATCCAGAGTCGCCCGAAGATGGTGCGGACGAAGCGGCTCGGCTGGACAGGCTGAATCCGCGACAAAATCCTTCCCGACTTTCGAAGTAGGTCCCGCGGACGGTTAGCGTGTCGGTTTGCAGTCCGTCCGTCCCGACGGCTCATGTCGCGACGCTTGAGCTGACCTTCCACGATCCGCATACCCGCATCGATTCGTCTCCCATGGGCTATCCCCGTTCGCATGTCGTCGACCCCCTGAGAACCGGGATCTATCACTGCATCTCTCGCTGCGTGCGGCGAGAATCGCTCATCGAAAGTGACGAGCGGTGCTCATGGATCGTGGCCGCACTGGATCGCCTCTGCCGCACCTTTGCCGTCGACGTCTGCGATTTCGCCGTGATGCGGAACCACGTCCATCTGCTGGTCCGGACCCATCCGGAACTCGCGATGACCTGGTCCGACAGAGAGGTCGCTCGTCGCTGGATATGCCGACACGGAAGTTCACCTGCCGGGCTCGAAGCCTCCATCGACGCCGCGTGCCTGGATGACTCGCTGATCGCGGAGTGGCGATCGCGACTCTCCGACCTCGGCTGGTTCCACAAGCTCTGGAAGGAGCCCGCCGCGAAAGCGTGGAATCGGGAAGACGATGTCACCGGCCACTTCTGGGAGGGGCGATTCGTGTCGATCGGATGCCAGGACGAGGCATCGGTGCTCATGCAGGCCACGTACATCCTTCTGAATCCGGTCCACTGCGGCATCGAGACACGACTGGGCGAGTCCGGCCGATCCTCGATGGGGCGGAGGATCGACCGGATCCGGAAGGCGATCCTCGCGGGCGAACTTCGTGAAGGCGTCGAGACGTACAGGCTCACACTGCTCGAGCCCGCGATCCCCTGCGATCCGGGCCCGGACCTCGTTCGGCTCGCGGACGCGGAATGGTCGGAACGGCTCGCCAAGCGAACTCATGCTCGTGCCCTGCGCGAAGCGGCCGTCGCAGAGGGCTACCGCTCGCTTCGAATGGCCCGCCGCTCTGGCGGGACGATTCCCGACGGCGGTCGCGATCCGAGATCGACCCACCCACGGGAGGCTGATCGCACGCACCTCCCCCACGCGGTCAAAGGCCTATCCCGGCCTCCGGATCATGCATCGGGCCTTCGCGTCCACGCCGGACGAAATCGCCCGGGCTTGCCGTCCAATCCCTCACGCCGAAGGAACCCGTGGCGAGGCCGCGCGACGCTCCCGCTCCTCGAGGGCTGCACCCTCCTGACCTTCATCGATTTCGTCGACGACCGGTCGAGGATGCCGAGAATCGACAAGCCTTGCCACATCGGGCCGGGAAACCCAAGGCTGGTCGAACGACTGTTGCGGTCATTGCGCCCGGGAATCCCCGGGCCATTCGGTCGACGCAGGGGCAGGCGCCACGTTGCCGAGGTGATGCTCGCGTTGACGGCGCGATCATTCGCTTCCGTCGCCACAGCCGACAATGCGCATCCCCAAAGGCCTCCGTCTCCACGCGTCAACTAGATAAAGGGCCGGGGACTCCGAGGTAGGCGTGTCAACGCTCCAAGGGCCATAAGCCCGCGCATCGCATCGATGGGTCGTCGTTCGAGATCCCAGGTTTCTCGATTGATTCGCATCGTGGCACGGGATCCTGAGCAACCCCCCGATCCTCCACCCGGCCTGCCGACTGCCGACGATTCCAGCTGTGCTTGATGGAGTCCGCGGGGCCTTTCCTGCAGCTGCCTGTCCAATCCGGATCACCCGCACCGGGTACCCCCGGACAGTTTCGAGATTCCTGCGCGAACTGCCTGTCCAAAGCCCCCGCCGGACAGGTTCGAGATTCCTGCGCGAACTGCCTGTCCAAGGCCCCGCCCCCATTCCCCGCCCGATCATCACCGCCCCGCAAGCAACAACCTGGATGCCTCGACCGCGATCCTCGCGGTCACGCCCTCGGGATCCGCCGCCGGATTCACCTCAACGACCTCGACGTGGACAAGCGGGGCCTCGGCCGCGAGCCGCAGCGCCTCGAACATTTCCTCGCGACGGATCCCGCCGGGCGTCGGGCAGTCGACGCCGGGGGCGATCGACGGGTCCAGACTGTCCAAATCGAGCGAGAACGACACGGCACCATCGCGGCTCGCCCTCGCGATCGCCTCTTCCATCACCGCGCGAATCCCCCGGCGATCGATCTCCTCCCGCTCGAACATCCGGACCCCCCAGCCGCTCGAGGTGCACCCGCTCCCCCGGATCGACGTCCCGCTGCCCGACCAGGCAGGTCGTCGTCGGATCGAGCCGGCAACCGTCGAGCGTCACCTCGCGGAACGCCGGCACGTCGAGCCCGAGCAGGGCCGCGAGCGGCATCCCGTGAAGGTTCCCCGAAGGCGTGGTCTCCGGCGTGTTGCAATCGGCGTGGGCGTCGAACCAGATCAGGCCCGCCGGCGGAAGCCCCCGGCGACCGCGACCTCGCGTGACCCCCGCCTGGGATCCCGCCCCAAGCGAGTGCTCGCCTCCAAGCACCATCGTCACCGCATCGCCGATCTCATGCGACGCCGCGACCCGTTCACGCAACTCGCGGCAGAAGGCCCCCACCGCCGCGACGAGCTCACGACCCGGGTCCAGCCCCGGCCGCCGCGCGACCATCGGAACCGCCATGTTCCCGCAATCCTCGACGTCGAGGCCAACGGCCCTGAGGGCCTCCACCAGCCCCGCCGACCGAATCGCCGCCGGGCCGCCCGCGGTCCCGCGCGACACCCCGGCGAGCCCCGAAGGCACGCCGAGGATCCGCACGTTCCTGACAGGTGTCCGCCGATCGGGGCTCATGCAGCGCTCGCTTTCCGCGACCGGCCCATCGGCATCACTCGCGGGCCGGCTTCACGCTCCCGTCGAAACCGATCGAGAATCGGGCCGGTCGCGGCCTTTCGTTGGCCGGATCCTGCCACGCCCCCGCCCCGGATGCATCCTCGACCACCAGGGTCGCGAGCGGAATCAGGGACGGATCCTCGCCCTCCCGCGGCACCCGGTCCCCGAAATCGATCCGCACACCCATACCCGCCGGCGGCGAAAGCAGCCCCGCCGCCCGCACCGCCTCCGTCAGCTCCCCCGCCGCGGCCATCGGCGAATCGCGATCCTCAGCATCAAGCCCCTCCCACGCGGCCACCAGCACCGGCCCCATCGCGGTCGCGATCTCCCTCGCCTTCGCCCGCCGCTCCTCGTCCCTCGCCCGCTGCATCGGATTCCGCTCCCGCCCGTCCTTCCGCACCTCGAACGCCTTCTCGGGAATCTCCTGCGGATACACGTTGTTCTCCCGGTCCGCGTCCGCCGTCTCGCGCAGCGGATCGAACCGCACCCCCCGCACCGGCCTCGCGGTCACCAGCAGCTTCGACGTCACGTTCGCGTTCCTCCGCCACAGTTCCGCCGGCAACCGCATCGACTCGACGCTGCCGTCCTCGTACGTGACCTCGAGCGGAAGGAACGTCACCAGCCCCCCGACGTTGCGGAACCTCACCACCGTGAAGTTCAGGCCGTGCTCGAGCAGTCCCTTCTCCTCGTCCGTCCATCGCTCGAGACTCCTCGCGAACTCCCTCCGATCCGACTCGGTCACGTCGAGCTCGTCGAACCGGCTGTAGAAGTCCACGAGCTCCGGAAACCGCTCCGCCCGCTTGGGCAGCCCGCGATTCCGCTCCGCCGACAGGTTGCGCTCGCCCGCGTCGCGTTCCTCCCGCCGCCGCGCCTTGTCCTCCTCGGGATCCCCGAAACTCGGCGTCCACGCCACCACCTTCTCGATCGCGACGTCGACGTGGTCGGTGGAGTAGAACCAGCCCCGCCAGAACCAGTCGAGATCGACGCCCGACGCGTCCTCCATCGTGCGGAAGAGGTCCGCCGGCTGCGGCCGCCTGAACGCCCACCGCCGGCAGTACTCGCGGAAGGCAAAGTCGAAGTTCTCGCGGCCGAGCACGCTCTCCCGCAGGATGTTCAGCGCCGTCGCCGGCTTACCGTACTGGCTCGGCCCGAACTGCAGCACGCTCTCGCTGTTGGTCATGATCGGCACCTGCTCGACGCTCGTCATGTGCCCCACCATCGACTCCGGCCCGCCCCGCCCGCTCGGGTAGCGGTCCTCCCACTCCTGCTCGGCGAGGTACTGGCAGAAGGTGTTGAGCCCCTCGTCGAGCCAGGTCCACTGCCGCTCGTCGCTGTTGATGATCATCGGGAACCAGTTGTGCCCGACCTCGTGGATCACCACGCCGATGAGCCCGTACTTCGCCCCGGCGCTCCACGTCCCGTCCGGCTCCGGCCGCGGGCCGTTGAAGCAGATCATCGGGTACTCCATGCCGCCGACCGGCCCGTTCACGCTGATCGCGACCGGCCACGGGTACGGGTACGCGTGCCGCGAGAAGCTCTCGAGCGTATGGGCCACCGCCTGGGTCGAGTAGAGGCTCCAGAGCGGCGCCGCGAGCGCCGGGTAGTAGCTCATGGCCATCGAGCGCCGGCCGTCCGCGCCGGGAATCTCCACGCCCCAGGCGTCCCACGCGAACGCCGGACTCGCCGCGAAGGCGACGTCCCGCACGTCCTCGCTCTCGAAGACCCACGTCACCCGGCCCTGCGGCCGCTCGCCGCCGGGCAGGAACCGCTTCTCGTTCTCCCTCGCCTCCTCGGCGGTCACGATCATGACCGGCCGCTCCGCGGTCCGCGCTGCCGCGAGCCGCTCCCGCATGACCGGCGTCAGCGTCCCTTCCGGATTCCGCAGCTCGCCCGTGGCCGCGACCATCCAGCCCGCGGGGGCGTCGATCTCCAGCCGGTAGTTCCCGAACTCCAGCGTGAACTCGCCCGAGCCGAGGAACTGCTTGTGCTGCCAGCCGTTCACGTCGGTGTACGCCGCCATCCGCGGGAAGAACTGCGCGATCTCGTACAGCGGCAGCTTCGTGTCCGGCAGCAGCTCGTAGTTCGACCTCGCCCGCTGCACGTCCGCAGGCACGATCGGGAAGCTCCACTCGACCTCGAACGAGAACGACTCGCCGGGCCCGAGCGGCTTCGCGAGGTCGACCCGCATCATCGTGTCGACGATCGCGTGCGGAAGCGCATTCCCCGCGGCATCCCGCACCGCCGAGATCCCGTATCCGCCCGACCACGCCGCGTCGAGCACGATGCCGCGGAACCAGCGAAGGTCGCGGCGATCGCGCCGGTTCGACGGGTCGGGCGGCCGGCCGACGTCACCCCCGTTGTCGGCGAGATCGGCGAGGCCCCCGTCGCGGAAATGATTCTGGTCGAGCTGCAGCCAGAGGTACGTCAGCGTGTCCGGACTGGCGTTGCGGTACGTGATCCGCTCCCAGCCCGAGATCGCGTGCCGCTCGTCGTCGATCCGGACCTTGATGTGGTGGTCCGCCCGCTGCTGCCAGTACTCCGGCCCCGGCGCCCCGCTCGCGGTGCGGAACGCGTTCGGCGTCGGGAGGATCTCCTCCAGCTGGCGGAACGCATCGGGCCGGTCCTGCTTGTCGACCACGAGCCACGGCCCGTCGTCGAGCAGGCGGTCGGAAACGAGCGACGGAGGATGGGCGAGCGAGACGGACGCGACGATCGCGGCAGACGCGGCAAGCCCGGTCGAGGATCGGGAAGGCATCGCGGCAGCATAAGGATCCGCCCCCCGACCCCGACCCCGG
>JBEIUL010000201.1:0-5070 GCA_040374395.1 Phycisphaeraceae bacterium | reverse complement strand
GAGGCCCAGCACATCAAGAACCCGCCGACCAAGCAGACCGCGGCGATACGCTCGCTGCGGTGCTCGCAGCGGATCGCCCTCACCGGCACGCCGGTCGAGAACCGGCTCACCGAGCTCTGGTCGATCATGGAGTTCTGCTCGCCCGGCTACCTCGGCACGCAGGGCGACTTCCGCCGGCGCTTCGCGGTGCCGATCGAGCGGCATCGCGACCGCCGGCAGGCCGAGCGGCTGCGGGCCCTCGTGAGGCCGTTCGTGCTGCGCCGGTTGAAGACCGACCCGACGGTGATCAGCGACCTGCCACCGCTCGTCGAGAGCCGGCAGATCGTGCCGCTCACCGAGGAGCAGGCGCGGCTCTACTCGTCGGTGGTGAGCGACATGCTGAAGCGGGTCGACATGGCCGAGGGCATCCGCCGCCGCGGCCTCGTGCTGTCGGCCCTCGTGAAGCTCAAGCAGATCTGCAACCACCCGGCCCACTTCCTGAAGGAGGAGTCGGCGCCGCTCGCCAAGGGCGCGACCGCCGCGGCCGCCCCCGAGTCCGACGGCGAAGAGGCCGTCGCCCTGCCGCCCGACGCGTCGCTCTCGTCACGCTCGGGCAAGTCGATCCGCCTGATGGAGATGCTCGAGGAGCTGCTGGCCGGCGGCAACCGGGCCCTGATCTTCACGCAGTACCGGCAGATGGGCCATCTCCTCGTGTCGATGATCCGCCGCGAACTCGACACCGAGGCGCTCTTCCTGCACGGCGGCACGCCGCAGGCCCGCCGCGAGGAGCTCGTCGACCGCTTCCAGTCGGGCGACCCGGTGGCCCCGATCTTCGTGCTCAGCCTGAAGGCCGGCGGCGTGGGCCTCAACCTCACGAGCGCGAACCACGTCTTCCACTACGACCGCTGGTGGAATCCCGCGGTCGAGAACCAGGCGACCGACCGGGCGTTCCGCATCGGGCAGACCCGGACGGTGAACGTCCACAAGATGATGTCGGCCGACTCGCTCGAGGAGCGGATCGACCAGATGATCGAGCAGAAGACCGAGCTGGCCTCGCAGATCATCAGCGCGGGCGACTCGGGCCTCACCGAGCTGTCGACCGGGCAGCTCCGCGAGCTGCTCTCGCTGCGGCGGAACACGATGGAGGACGACTCGTGATTCCCCGCGATCCGACCCGCGTCATCCGCCGCGACGGCCCCCGCCGCCTGAAGGCGGGCATCCGGCTTCGCCGCAAGGAAGGCCACGAGAACCTGCGGTGGCCGGCGCTGCCGTGGTTCATGGCGATCGCGGGCGGTCCCGGCGCGGATCTCGCGGAAGGTCTCGACTACGCCCGCGCCGGCCAGGTCGGCACCCTGAACATCGGACCCGCCCGGATCGAGGCCTCGGTCCAGGGCCGGGCGCCGCGGCCGTACGTGACGACGGTCGGCACGCTGCCGCTGTCGGTCGGCGAGTGGGACCGCGTCGTGACCACCATGGCCGGCGAGGCCCTCTGGTCGGCGAAGCTGCTCACGGGCGAGCTTCCGACCGCGATCGAGTCGGTGTTCCTGGGCGTGGGAAGGTCGCTGCTGCCCGCGGCGAGCGAGGTCGTCGCGACCTGCACCTGCACCGACCGCGCGGCCCGCCCCGACGTCGCATGCAAGCACCTCGTCGCGGTCGCGTGCCTGCTGGCCGAGCGGATCGAGCTCGATCCCCTGCTCTGCTTCACGCTGCGCGGTCTCGACGGCCAGCGGCTGCTCGAGCGTCTCCAGGAGGCGAGGACGATCGCGACCCGCGGCGCGTCGACCGCGCACTCGACGCCGTCGGTGATCGAGGCGGTTCCCGCCCCGCCGCCGAGCGAAAGCTGCCTGCGCGACTTCTGGCGGCCGGGCCCGCGGCTCGACGAGCTCGCCGGGCTGGCGGCCGAGGAACGCATCCCGCACGCTCTGCTCCGCCGCCTCGGCCCGACGCCGTTCCAGGCGGGGCTGCGGCCCACGGCCGACGTCGGACCCCGCCACGGGCGCACCGTGCCGACCGTCGCGACCGAGGCCCCGCCGCCGGTCTCTCGCTTCCCGCTGGTCGGCCTGCTCGCGAGCATCTACGACGCGGTCGCCAACGCCGCGGGCGAGCTGCGCGACGCGGCGCCGGACGACACCCGGCCCGATCAGCCCGGCGACGGGAACGACGAGCCGAACGCGTCACCGAACTCATCGAAGTAGTCGGCGATCGCCGCCGCGATCACCTCGAGGGCCCGCTCCCGGCCGTACACCGCGTGGATCGGCTGTCCCGGCGGGTCGCCCGGACCGAGCTTGTACGTCGAGAAGTAGTGACGCAGGCGATTCACGTGCGCCTCGGGCAGCTCGGCCAGGTCGTTCACGCCGTCCCACACCGGGTCGTCACGCAGCACCGCGATGATCTTGTCGTCGGCCTCGCCCGCGTCGAGCATGCGAAGCCCACCGACGGGCCGCGCGTCGAGCAGGATCTCGGCCCGCTCGATCGGCCGCTCCGAGATCACGCAGATGTCGAGCGGATCGCCGTCGCCGCCCGTCGCCCCGGGCGAGAGCGCCGCGACGCGGGCGGCGCAGAGCGTGCGCGGGATGAAGCCGTAGAGCGTCGGCGGCGTCGAGCTCGTCCGCTGCGGGCGATCGACCCGCAGGTAGCCGGTCTTCTTGTCGATCTCGTACTTCGCGAGGTCGTACGGCGTGATCTCGATGTACGCGGTGACGACCTCCGGCGCCCGCTCGCCCGGCGAGACACCGTGCCACGGATGCGGACGCCAAGGGAAGTAGCCGTCGCGGGCCATCGCGTCAGCCGCCGATCCGCTTCATGAGGTCCTCGGTCGCGGCCTTCAGCTGCGCATCATTGCCGGACGCCTCGTCCTCGGGCACCTGCGGCACGACCAGGTCGGGCATCGCGCCGTTGTTCTCCATGTCGGTCCCGTCGGGCAGGTACCAGCCGCGGAACGGCAGCCGCACCGTAGTGCCGTCGAGGAGCGACGCGGCTCCGGTCGAGATGACGCCGCCGTAGGTCTGCTGGCCGACGAGCGTGCCCCGCTTCAGCGTCTTGAAGGCGTGCGAGATGATCTCGGCGTTCGAGAAGCTCTTCTCGTTGCAGAGCATGTTGATCGGCAGCGGATACCGCTGGATGTAGAGGCGATCCTGCGGGTAGCCGTCGCGCCAGTTCGGGTCGCCGCCGCGGGGAATGGTGTAGGCGTGCGGCTGGACCATGATCGACGCGAGCAGGAGATCCGCGGTCGAGCCGCCGCCGTTGTTGCGCACGTCGATGAGCAGGCCCTTCTTGCCCTCGGCCGAGGCGTAGAGGTCGCGCTCGAACTCGTCGAGCGAGGCCTGGTCCATGCCCTGGATGTGGATGTAGCCGATGGCGCCGTTCGACCACCCGTCGACGAGCTTCCGGTTCCGCAGCGTCGTGTCGACGTAGGCGAGACGACGGATCTCGGCGCTCGAGGCCGGGGTCACGAGCAGGTCGAGCGAGAGCGGCTCGGCGGCGGCCTCCCCCTCGGGCGGCGCCGACGGCATCCTCCGGACGGTCACGATGACCTCCTTGCCCACCTTGGCCGCGAGCCGTTCCTCGACGGTCTCGCCGGTCGCGAACGGCTCGAAATCGATCGCGGTGATCACGTCGCCGACCGCGAGCGGGACCTTCGCGAGGGCCGCGGGCGATTGCGGCAGGATCGCGACCACCTCGAAGCCGCCCTCGACCGGCTTGAGCCGCGTACCGAGGCGCCCCTGCGGGCGGGCGAGGTCGCTCGAAGGCGACGGCGACCGGATGCCGAGGTGCGAACCGTTCAGCTCGCCGAGCATGCGGTTGGCGACCCAGTCGAACTCGCCCGGGGTCCGGGCCCGCTTTGCGAGCTCGTGGTACCTCGCGGTGAGCGCGGCCCAGTCGAGGTCCTTCATCGTCGGGTGGTAGAACTGCTCGCCGAGGATCCGCATCGCCTCGAGGAACTTCTGGCTCGAGAGCTGGGCGAGCTCGATCTCGACCGTCTCGTTCACGTCGATGGTCTTGGCGTCGCCGCCCGAGACGCCGAGCGTCGCGGCCGTGCCGGCGTTCACGAGCGTCAGCCGGTCGCCCGCGAGATTCACGCCGGTCACGCGGCCGGGGCCCGCGAGCCGGGCCTGGCCGGTCCCGTCGTAGCGGATCGCGAAGAGCGCGGGCATCGGGCCCTCGCGGCCGGCGAAGACGATCCGCTCGCCGGTCGGCAGGAGCTCGATGTTGCCCTCGTTGCCGGGCAGCGTCGTCACGCGACGCACGCGGAGGTACGCGTCGTCGAGCTCGAGGTCGCCGAAGGGCGACGCGGGCTTCGCGTCGGGCTGGGCGTCGGGTTGGGCGTCGGGTTGGGCGTCGGGCTTGCTCTCAGGCTTGGTCTCGGGCTGGGCTTCCGGCTTGGCCTCGCCTTCCTTGGCGGCGGGCTCGACCTTCGCCGCGGCCTCCTTCGCGTCGGGCTTGGCGGCAGGCTTCGCCTTCGGCTCGAGCGGCTTCCGCTTCTTCACCGCCTCGCCGGCGTCCTTGAAGTACTTGTCGAGATCCTGGCCCTTCAGCCCCTCGATGTCGCGATCGAGGAAGACGAACCAGACGTCGGACTCCTCGTTCGTGCGCTCGGAGACGAACGCCAAGGCCTTGCCGTCGGCCGACCAGCGGGGCGAACCGTCGTTGTCGGGATGTCGGGTGACGTTGGCCGCGGGCGCCGAGCCGTCGGCGGGCACGATCCAGACGTCGGAGTTGAAGTTGCGGTCGCTCGTCTCGTAGGCGATGAGCTTCGAGTCGGGGCTCCAGCGCCAGTCGAGACCGGTGTCGAAGTTCTCGAGCAGCACCTTCTCGTCGCCGCTCGCGAGGTCGCGGACGACGAGCGTCCCGAGGCCACGCCGCCACGCGAGCTTGGTCCCGTCGGGCGAGGGCGAGGGCCGCGTGTCGTCGTTCCCGCCGTGGACGACGGGCACGATCGTGAACGAGATCGCGTCGGCCCAGCGGGCGGGGTCGAGCGTCGGGTCTTTCTTCGCTTCCGGCTTCGCTTCCGGCTTGGCTTCCGGCTTCGGTCCCGGCTTGCTCTCGGGCTTCGGCTCGGCCGGCGGCTCGGGCTTGGGATCAGCGGCCTTC
>JBEIUL010000371.1:0-3013 GCA_040374395.1 Phycisphaeraceae bacterium | reverse complement strand
GGGGTGGCGGCGGTGGCGATCGCGGCGGCGACGGCCGCGGCGCGGGTCGCGCCGGCAACCGGCCTTCCCGACGAGCCGGCGGCCCGGGGCATCTTCCTGCCGCTCCAGCGGAATCTCTACCGCGCGTTCGACTACACCGACGAGCGGGCGATCTACGACGCGCTCGCCCGCAGCGTCGACGGCCCGCTGCTCGAGGACCTCTATCTCTCGATCCGGCGCGGCCTCGTGATGGAAGAGGAGGGCGGGGCGGTGAGCCGCGTGCGCGACCTGCGGCCGGTCGAGGTCGCGATCGAGTCGATCGGAGTCGTGGCCGACGCGGCGGGGACCGAGCGGCCGGCGTTCACCGTGCGGTGTCGGTTCGAGCTCGACGGCCGGGTGACGCACTGGGGCCATTCGCACGACCGCACGATCGAGTACCTGGTGCGGTACTCGATCGCCGATCGGGGCGGCTCGTGGAAGATCGCCGACGCGCAGGTGCTCGAGCAGCGGCGGGTGGACGGGGTTCTGCCGCCGCCGGCTCCGGAGACCCGCAACGACGGTTCGTTCGAGGTCTGAACGGGGGGCGTCGCGGGTATCGGACGCGCCGCCGGGGCTCTTCGTGGCGACCGGCCCGAAACCTGGCGTGGACTGGCCTCGAGTCGATTGACAGGGGCCGGTTCGAAAGCGATCGTTTTGCCGTCCGGGACCTTTGGACCCGGTCGACCCCGTTGCCGAACACGCGCGGCACCCAGGGTCGGCGGGAGATCGATGCGGATGCCGCAAGGCGTCCCGACCGGGTGCGGCCGCAAGGAGACCGCACCCGGCTTTCTTTTTCCCGACTTCACGACGTGCCGCGATGGTGGGGTATAGTCGCGCTTCCGTTGAGCGACGCTTCGTCGCGACGGTTCGGAGGCGTGCATGCTCGAGGCTGCCGGATTCGCGACGTTTGATCTGTTGGACCTCGGCTCGACGTCCTTCCTCGCCTACATCGAGATCACGCCCGGCCGCTTCGTCGGCCGCATGCACCCGATCGTCGTGCACTTCCCGATCGCCCTCGTGATGCTC
Source organism: Phycisphaeraceae bacterium (assembly GCA_040374395.1). Classification (GTDB taxonomy): domain Bacteria; phylum Planctomycetota; class Phycisphaerae; order Phycisphaerales; family SM1A02; genus JBEIUL01. Next base: position 1,969 of record JBEIUL010000371.1, on the reverse strand, counting down.
GCGGCGGCGGTCGAGCTGGTCCGCTCGCTGCGGCGGCAGCGGGGGCTCTCGGCGGCGACGCCGCTCCTCGTGCAGGTCGCGGCGGCGAGCGGCGTGGTCGCGGCGATCACCGGCTGGCTCATCGCGGCGAACGAGCGGGGCGGCGACGACTCGTCGGAACTCTTCGGCCATCGCTGGCTCGGGACGGTCGCGGCGGTGCTGCTCGTCGGGCTCGCGTGGCGGGTCTCCGTGGCGGCAGCCCGGCGGCCGGACCCGGCGACGGCCGGACTCGGCGCGGTGCGGTTCCAGACGGTCGCCCTCGCCGGGCTCGTCGGCTTCGCGTCGCACCTCGGCGGCGAGATGGTCTACGGCAAGGGCTACCTGCTCAAGGGACTCGGCCGGGCCGTGCGGCCGGATCCGGTCGAGGCGGTGGCGGCCGAAGCGCCCGCGGCGGACACCACCGTCGTCGCGGCGTCGCTCTCGGCGAATGCGGCGACTTTCCGCGACACGATCGAGCCGATTCTCTCGGCCCGATGCGAGGAGTGCCACGGGAACTCGAAGCGGAAGGGCGGGTTGCAGCTCGTGCCGATCGCGAAGGCGTTCCCCGTCGATCGCGAGGACTGGACGATCGAGCCCGGCGATGTCGCGGCGAGCCTCGTCGTGCGTCGCGTCGAACTGCCTCGCGACGATCTCGACGCGATGCCGCCCGAGGGCGAGCCGCTGACGCCCGAGCAGATCTCGGCCATCAAGGCGTGGATCGCCGGCGGTGCGGAGTATCCAAAGGACGAGCCGGCCCAAGTCGCCCTGCCCGCCGTGCCTGCCGCACCGGCCGGCGTCGGCGCCGCGAAGGCCGTCGAGGCCGCGCCGGTCGATCCGGCGGCGGTCGCTTCGGCGATGGCCGCGATCGCAGCCCGCGGCGCCATCGTGCAGCCGCTCTTCGCGGGCTCGCCGCTCGTCGAGGTGAACGCCTCGCTCGCCTCGCCTGCGTGGACCGACGCCGAGCTCGCGATGCTCGAGCCGCTCGCGGGCGTGCTCGTCACGCTCAACCTTGCCCGTTCGGGCGTGACCGATGCGGGCGTCGCGGCGCTGCCTCCGATGCCGCAGCTTGCGAACCTGCGGCTCGACGGCACCGCGGTCGGTGACGCCGCCGCGAGGGCGATGGCCGCGAGTCCGCGGCTCGAGGCCATCAACCTCGTCTCGACCGCGGTCGGCGACGACGGTCTCGCGGCGCTCGCCGCGAATCGCGGCATCCAGCGGATCTACGTCTGGAAGTCGAAGGTCACCGCGGCCGGTCGCGACGCCGCCGAGCGGCTGCGGGCCTTCGAGGTGATCGGCTTCGAGGAACCGCCAGCCCCGAAGCCGGCCCCGAAGCCCGCCGAGACGGCCGCCGAACCGCCTGCCGAGGCCCCCAAGCCCTGATGCCCCGACATTCCCCGGAAGACCCCATGACCCACGCCACCGGCCCGATCGACCGTCGCTCCTTCGTCCAGTCCGCCGTCCGCACCGCGGTCGCCGCGGGCGTCGCGGTGCCCGCCCTCTCAGCGCTCGCCGCGGCCGCCGCCGACAATGATCCGCTCGTCACCGGTTCCGGCGACTTCCGCTACCGCGTCGAGCACGTCTGGCTCGTGCCGCCCTCGTCGATCCGCTGGGGCGACACCCATGGGCTCGCCCAGGACAAGAGCGGCCGCATCTACGTCTCGCATACGGTCGGCGCGGGCAGCGAGAAGAAGGACGCGATCGTCGTCTTCTCGAGCGACGGGAAATTCATCACCAGCTGGGGCGAGCGTTTCGCGGGCGGCGGCCACGGGCTTGACCTTCGCGAGGAGAACGGCGTCGAGTACCTCTACCACTGCGACGTGAACCGACGGAAGCTGGCCAAGACGACCCTTGACGGCACGCTGGTCTGGGAGATCGGCGCCCCGGTCGCGGCGAAGATCCGCGACCAGGCCTGCTACGCGAACGAGGGCGAGTGGAACCCGACCAACGTGGC
>JBEIUL010000436.1:0-2477 GCA_040374395.1 Phycisphaeraceae bacterium | reverse complement strand
CGCGGTCGGGTCGAATCGCACGGCGAGGACGAGCATCGAGCAGCTGAGTGCCTCCGCGGGAAGCCGCCGCAGGTTCGCCCGGTGCGGAAGCTCGTTCCGCGGGTCGCGCTCGTGGGCAAGGGCGTCGGCTCGCGCGGACATCGCGTACGTGCTGGAGAGCACGATCGAACGAACGAGCCGCTTGACGCTCCAGTCGCGGCGGAAGCCGTCGGCGAGATGGTCGAGAAGCTCCGGATCGCTCGGCGGCGTGCCGAGGGCGCCGAAATCGTCGACGCTCTCGACGAGGCCGCGGCCGGTCAGGTGGTGCCAGGCGCGATTCGCGAAGACGCGGGCGGTGAGCGGATGGTCGGGGCTCGCGATGCGACGGGCGAGCTCGAGACGATCGGCCGCGGGCGAGGCGGCGGCGGCATCGAGGCTCGCGACATGGCCGGGCTCGACGGGCTCGCCGGGCATGGCCGGGTTCCCCCGCCGCCGCACGAACTCGGGCCAGGCCGTTCCGTCCTCGATCGCGAGGATGCGGATGGGCTCGCTCGACGTGCGGCGCAGCGCCGCCTCGAGTTCCGCCCGGTCGGCCTCCGCGAGCCCGATCGCGGCGGCCTCGGCGTCGGTTCCGGTCGGCGGCTCGGCGGCGTCACCCGTCGCGATCCAGTCGATCTCGACGAAGCCCGGACCCTCGTCGGCCCATTCGAGGTGGGCGCGGCGGCCTCGATATCGATCGAGATCCCAGGTGAGCGTGGCGAACGCTTCGCGCGAGTCGAAACGCTTCAGGAAGCCCTCGAAAAGCAGCGGATTCTGCTCGTCGAGGTGGTAGCCGTCGATGATGACCCGCGCCGCACCGGCGCCGCGGACCCGCTGGTGGAGGAAGCGGCGCTCGATCGCGAACGACGGCGAGCGGAGCGTTCCCGCGAACGCCTCGCCGGCGGCGAGGCTCGTGGCGACGCCCGACGGCGCGAGCACGGCGCGATCGCCGCGGGGCTCGAGCCGCGGGATCTCCGAGGCGTCGCGGGCGAACGCCTGCCCGGTCGAGCGGAATCCATCGGGCATCGGCGACCGGAAGTCGGTGTCCGGCGCGGCCGGACCGACCGTCGGATCGCGGTCCTCGGCGATCCCCGCCGCCGCGAGCAGCCGCGCCTCGACCGACCGCCGCCCCGCGATCGCCGCGGCCCGTTCCGCCTCGATCTTTCCGCCCGGATCGAGCTCGACGATCGCCCGCCGCGATCGCTTGAGGTGGGCCGAGAGCCCGTAGTAATCGCGCTGCGTGATCGCGTCGAACTTATGGTCGTGGCAGCGGGCGCACGCCGCCGTCACGCCGAGGAACGCCTTCCCGAGGACGTCGATCTGGTTGTCGATCCGCTCGGCCTCGTCCTTCGCGACGTCGACCGGGGCGTGCGTGCCCTGCGTGAGCCACCAGAATCCCGTGAGGATCCGGCCCTCGTCGAGGCCGGTCGCCGGATCGATCCGTCGCGGCTCGAGGAGGTCGCCCGCGAGATGCTCCATCACGAAGCGGTCGTAGGGCACGTCGGCGTTGAAGGCCCGGATCACCGCGTCGCGGTAGCGCCACGCGTTCGGGATCGGGTAGTCGAACTCGTGCCCGTAGGTCTCGGCGTAGCGGACGAGATCGAGCCAGTGGCGACCCCAGGTCTCGCCGAAACCCGGATGGGCGAGCAGCCGGCTTATCTCGCCGGCGAACGCCTCGGGCGACGGGTCGGCGGCGAAGCGTTCAAGGTCGGCGGGCTCGGGCGGAAGTCCGATGAGGTCGTAGGTCGCGCGACGGAGCAGCGTCCGCGGGTCGGCCCGCGGCGCGGGCGGCACTCCCGCCGACTCGAGCCGGGCGAGGACGAACCGATCGAGCGGGTCGTTCGACCACGACGTGTCGATCACGGGCGGAAGCTCGGGCGGCGCGACCGGCCGCCAGCTCCACGCGTCGCTCCAGGCCGCGCCTTCCTCGATCCAGCGGCGGAGAAGTTCGCGTTCGCCTTCGGTGAGCGGATTCCCCTCGGGCGGCATCCGCTCGTCGGGGTCGTGGCTCTCGATCCGGCGGATGACCTCGCTCGCGTCGGGATTCCCGGCGGCGATCGCGAACACGCCGTCGCGATCGCGCTTCGCCTCGTGCGGATCGTCGAGCCGCAGGTCGGCCGCGCGGCTCGACGCGTCGGGGCCGTGGCAGGTGAAGCAGCGGGCGGCGAGAATCGGCCGGACGTCGCGGCCGTAGTCGACCGGCTTCGGCGATCCGCCGGCGGCGGAGGCCGGGACGGCCGTCACGAACGCGAGAATCAAGGCCAGCGGCCGCACCGGTGGAGTGTCGCCCGGCCAACGCCGCAGGGCAAGGAGTTCCACCCGGAAAGCGATCCAGAAAGCGATCCGGAAACCGGGCCGGAAACCCGCCTCACCGCCGCGAGGCGTAGTCGGCCTCGCGCTTCCGGACCACCTGCCCCCGCTCGTCGAGCCAGACGATCCAGACGTGCTCGGGCTCGGCG
>JBEIUL010000301.1:0-3805 GCA_040374395.1 Phycisphaeraceae bacterium | reverse complement strand
CCTCGCCGCGACGCGCGAACGGCACCCGGGAATCACGGTCCTCTCCGACGAGATCTACGAGAAGCTGGTCTATCCCGAAGTCACGCCCGGCCTCCGGGCCGTCTCGTTCGGATCGTTCCCGGCGCTCGCGGCCCGCACGATCACCGTGAACGGCATGAGCAAGGCCTTCGCGATGACCGGCTGGCGGATCGGCTACCTCTGCTGCCCGGGCGGCGGCGGGCGGTTCACCCGCGAGGTGATCAAGCTGCAGGCCCAGATGACCAACGGCATCCCGACGTTCCTCATGCCGGCGATCGTCGAGGCGCTGCGGAACGGGGCCGCGGGCGTCGAGGAGATGCGGAAGCGATTCGCGGCCCGCGCGAGGCTCATGCACGCGGGGCTCGCGGCGATCCCGCGACTGAAGTGCGCGGCCTCGGACGGAGCGTTCTACTCGTTCCCCGACGTCTCGGGCTGCCTCGGGCTGAAGACGCCCGCCGGGCGCACGATCGGAAGCGGCAAGGATTTCGCCGATGCGCTTCTCGACGAGGCCCTCGTCTCGACGGTCTCGGGCGAGGAGTTCGGGGCGAGCGCCCGCAACCACATCCGCCTCTCGTTCGCCTGCTCGGAAGAGACGATCAACCGCGGCGTCGAGCGGATCGGCGGGTTCGTGGCGTCCCTGCGTTGATCGTCACGGCGCGGCCCGGCGACGCTGCGCGAACATCCAGTCGAGGACGCCGTCGGGGCCGAAGCGATACGCGGGCGTCCACGAGTCGTGGCCGACGCCCGGGTACTCCTTCAGCGTGACCGTGGCCCCCGCGCCCCGAAGGGCCACGTCCATCATCCGGCTCTGCTCGACCGGCACGACCGGATCCTCGGCGCCGTGGGCGATGAGGAAGGGCACGCCGGTCATTCGTCCGGCCGTCGACGGGTCGCCGCCACCGCAGACCGGCACGACCGCGGCGAAAAGGTCGCCGCGCCGGGCCGCGAGGTCGAACGCCCCGAAGCCGCCCATCGAGAGCCCGGTCAGGTAGATCCGTTCGTGGTCGATCGGTCGCGTCTTCAGGACCTCGTCGATCATCGCCTCGACCGCCCGCATCGACCGGGTCGGCTCGGTCACGAAGGCCATGGTCCCGCCCGCCTTCAGCGACTTGAGGTCGATCGACGCCCACGTCTCGTCGCTCGGGCACTGCGGCGCGAGGATGAAGCAGGGGGCCTTCGCCTGGAACTCGGGCTTCGCGGCGCCGCCGACGAAGTGCACGAGCTGCCTCGCGTTGTCGTCGCCGCGCTCGCCCGAACCGTGGAGGAAGACGACGAGCGGCACCCGCTTGCCGTCGGCGATCGCCTCGGCCGGCGGCTCGACGAGGCGGTAGCGGTAGGCGACCCGCCCGGCCGCCTCATCGCGAGGGAACTTGGAGACCGTGACGCTGCCCGACGCGATCGGCTGGGCTTTCGGCGGGTTCGATGCCGCCACGACGGCCGCGGCCGCGATCGCCGCGAACGGCATCACGACAGCCCGACGGTCACCGGGACCGGCTGCGGTCGCGGCTCGTAGTTCGGGGTCAGGGCGATGTTCAGCGGCAGCCGCTTCCCGCTCGGGTCGCGCGGGATCTGGTCCTGGTCGATGATCCGCTGGATCGCCATGATGCCCTCGATGAGCATCTCGGGCCGCGGCGGGCAGCCGGGCACGTAGACGTCGACGGGCAGGTACTGGTCGACGCCCTGCACGACCGCGTAGGTGTCAAAGACGCCGCCCGTCGAGGCGCACGCGCCCATCGAGAGCACCCACTTCGGCTCGGTCATCTGGAGGTAGATCCGCTGCAGCACCGGCAGCGTCTTCACGCTCACGCGGCCCGCCACGATGAGCAGGTCCGACTGCCGCGGGCTGAACCGCATGACCTCGGCCCCGAAGCGGGAGAGGTCGAAGCGGCTGCACGCCGTCGCCATGAGCTCGATGCCGCAGCAGGCGGTCGCGAAGGGCATCGGCCAGACGCTCGAGCGCCGGGCCCAGTTGATGACCCGCTGGAGCTGCGTGGTGAGGACGCTGTCGACGGGAAGTGCGCTTTCGATGCCCATGGGAGGACGGAAGCATAGCGGGCCGGCCCCCTCCTCATCCGGGTGGGGGACGGTCCGCTGCAGGTGCAAGGTTGGGCGGGGGATGCCCCGCAGGTCCGGATCAGCCGCCGATCAGCTGCTTGAGGTCCCGCTCGCTGCGGACGGCGTTGAAGAGCCGCTCGACCTTCATCATCCGGAGGACGTCCATGACCTCGCCGCTGGCCCCGGCGAGTACGGGCGAGAGGCCGGCGGCGGCCGCCCGGTTCCGGAGGTCGACGCAGAGGGCGAGGCCGATCGCCGACATCGAGCGGGCCTTCCCGAGGTCGAGGACGAGGTGCCGGAGGCCCGGCAGGCGGTCGGCGAGGACCTTGGTCGTGCCCGCGAGCATCGCCGCCGACTCCCGGGGGCCGATGGTTCCCGGTCCGACGATGATCACCAGGCCGCTTCCGCGACGCTGGATCTCGAAAGCCGGCGCCGCGAGGGCGTCGCGGTCCTGGACGAGGCTGAGACGATCGAGCGGGCCGTACTCCATGTATCCCCCGGTCGGCTTGCCCGGCGGGGGCATTGCGGCCGATGCCCCGAATCCCCGCGGATTCCGGGCGACCGTTCCGGCTGGGGAAACTGGGAGCGGCGTCAGCCGGCGGCCGGGCCGAAGTTCCCGGAACCGGCCGGAGCGGCTTCCCGGCGGGCCCGGGCGAGCTCGTCGATCCGCACGCTCGCGAAGGCGTTCTCGGCGGTGCTCGCGAGCGAACGGAGGCCCTGAGAGAACGACTTGATGTCGGCGGCGAGCGAGGCTCGGATGCCGCTGGAGACCGTCTCGACGAGGCCGTCGGCGACCGTGGGAAGGTTCCGCTCGCCGTTCAGGAGCGGCGTCCACGGCTCGAGGCGGCCGGCGAGGTCGGACAGGCTCTCGCCGGTCGTGCGGGCCGAGGCCGCGACGCGGTCGAGATCCTCGACCTGACGATAGAGCTCCTCGCGGGCGGCGCGGCTCCGGTCGACGATCTCGACCAGTTCTCGCAGCGACTCGCGGACGCCCTCGCGGGTCTCGTTCAGGCGGTGGCCGCTCGTCTCGAGCTCGGTCGCGAGGTGGTGCTGGATCGCCCCCGCGGTCTCGCAGGTGCCGCGCAGCGTCTCGTTCCGCTCATCGGCCCAGTGGCCGGTCTCGCCGAGGCGTCGGAGGACTTCCTCGCCGCGGGCGGCGGCGTGCTCGAGCCCGTTGATCAGGTCGCGGGCGCGACCCTCGAGCTCGCCGAGCCGCCACTCGCGACGCGAGGTCTCGTCGTCGAAGCGGTGGGCGAGGCGGGCGATGCAGCGGTCGACGGACTCCTCGACGATCCGCTCGACGCGGCCGCGGATCTCGTCCTCGGCGAGCGGGATGTTCATCTCGCGGCCGGAGAGCGACGCCTCGAGCCGCTCGAGCCGGTCGCGAAGCTCGGCCTCGGCGAAGCTCGTCTCGGCGGGACGGGCGGCGACGGCGCCTTCCGCGGCCCGCACCGCGTGCAGCGACGCCTCGGCGACGATCCGTTCGGTGTACGCGGCCAAGGCGGCGTCGAGGCGTCCGGCCATCCGGCTCTCGAGGTCGGCCAGGGCTTCCGGGGAAACGTTCGCGGCGGCGGAGGTCGAACCCTCGACGGCCTTCGCCCGCTCGAACTGCACGTCGAAGGCCTGCAGCATCTTCACGCCGAGCCGCAGCCGCTCCTGGAGCTCCGACGACGCCGTGCCCGCCTCGTGCGAGACCTCGGCGGCCCGGACGGCGAGATTCTCGAGCTGGCGG
>JBEIUL010000521.1:0-1899 GCA_040374395.1 Phycisphaeraceae bacterium | reverse complement strand
CCGGCCATCCGGTAGGCCTTGTCGGCGGCCGCGCGCGTGAGGCCCGGCGCGTCGAGGTTGCGGTACATGCCGCCCGAGAAGCCGACGCCGGCGATCTTCACGGCGCGGTCCTGTCGGAGCCTTGCTTTCGTCTCGCGGCGGGCAGGCTCGTGGCCGCGCCGCGACGGGTCAGGTTCAGGTCTGGCTGAGGAAACGGTCGGGATCGGCGCGGAGGTCGCCGCGGCCGGTCTCGAGGACATGCTGTCGGAGGTTCTCGAGTCGGGTCGCCACCGACCCGTCGATGAGCTGGTCGCCGATGCGGAGCTTGAGGCCGCCGATCATCGAGGGCTCGACGTGCATCCGGAGCACCGGCTCCTTGCCGAGGGCCGACTTCACCTTCGCGCGGACCGCGGCGAGGACCTCCTCGCCGACCGGGCCCGAGGCGGTGTAGACGTCGACCTCGACGCGGCCGAGCCGCTCCTGGACCAGGGCGTCGTAGGCGGCGGCGACGTTCACGAACTCGCCGAGCCGGCCCTTCCGATTGAGGACGAGGATGAAGTCGCGCACGAGCGGGGAGACCCGCCCGTCGAGCGTGCGGCGGAGCGAGGCCTCGCGGGCGTTCGCGTCGACCACCGGCGAGCGGAGGAACTCGGCGAACCCGCGGTCGCCCCGCACGATCTGGGCGAGGCCCTCGAGCTCCTCGCCCACCTCGCTGATGCCGTTCCCGCCGCGGGCCTCGGCCAGCGCGAGCAGGCTCTCGGCGTACACGCGTGCGATCTCATCGGTGCGGTCGGGCATGGTGAGGTCCGGGGTGAGGCGGGGGAAATCAGTTGCGGCGGCCGGCGAGCTCGTTGAGGCTCTCCTCGATGAGCTTCTTCTGGTCTTCCGCGGTGATCTGGCGGCCGATGATCTTGCCGGCCGCGACGGTCGCGAGCTCGGCGGCCTGGGCGTGCAGCGTGGCCACCGCCTGCCGCATCGCGTTGTCGATCTCGGCGTTGGCGCGGGCCAGCTTGTCGGCGAGCTCGCGGTCGTTCCGCGAGCGGATCTCGTCGGCCAGCCGCTGGGCGTCGGCCTTCGCGTCGGCGATCATCTTCTGGGCGTCCTCGCGGGCCTTCGCGAGCTCGCGCTCGAACCGGGCCTTCGCCTCGTCGGCGTCGCGGCGGGCCTTCTCGGCCGCCTCGATCTCGGACAGGATCTTCGAGTCGCGGGCGTCGAGGGCCCCGAGGATCTTCGGCCACACCTTCAGCGCAAGCACGCCGAAGGCGATGAGGAAGACCACGACGGCGGTGATGTACGCCGTGGGATCGAACTTGAGCGGGTCGGTCTCGGCGGCGGCGATGAACTCGAGCATGGGACGCCTTCCTGGACTTGGTACGGGCACGGGCGGGAACCCGCGGCCCTCCCGCGGGCGGCGGCCGTGAGGCCGGGCCGCCCGCGGGAGGTGCGGTCACGCTCGGGGAATCACTTGATGAAGCCGATGAGCAGGCCGACGACGACTGCGAAGAGGGCCACGCCTTCGATGAGGGCCGCGGTGAGGATCATCTGGGTGAAGATGTTGTTGGCCATCTCGGGCTGGCGGGCGGTGCTCTCGACGGCCGAGCCGCCGATGCGACCGATGCCGAGGCCGGCGCCGATCACGGCGAGGCCCGCCACGATGCCGCCACCGAGGCCGTAGCCCCACATGTGCGACGAGGCGTTCGCGGCGGCTTCGCCGGCGACCGGGTCCGCGGCGTTCGCGGCGGAGGCGACGAGGGCCGCGGCGGCGGCGACGAGGGCGGTCTTCACGGTGTTCTTCATGACTTCTGACTCTCCTGAAGGGTTGGACGCCTGGTTGGACTGTCGTGTCCGAGCGTGACGGGGGGGCGTCGGGGTTCCGGGGTATGTATGGCGGCGGGCCCGTTCCCTTCGCCGCGATTCGGT
>JBEIUL010000167.1:0-5749 GCA_040374395.1 Phycisphaeraceae bacterium | reverse complement strand
TGGCGACCATCCTCGCCGATTGCGGGGTGCGCCTCGCGATCGGCACCGCCGCGCGGACCGCGAAGGCGTTCGCCTACCTGCCGCCTAGTGCGTCGGTCGCGACGCTGGTCGCGCTCGACGTCGCCGAGCCGCAGCCGGCGTCCGCCGCTGGAACTGGCCCCGGCATCGAGATCGCGCCGTGGCCCGCGGCGTCGGCCCCCGGCGTCGCACCGCCGGCGATCGAACTCGATCCCGAGACGCCCGCCTACATCCTGTACACCTCGGGCTCGACGGGCACGCCGAAGGGCGTCGTCCTGAGCCATCGGGCCGCCATGGCCTTCGTCGCGTGGGCGTCGGCGACCTTCCCCGTCGGGCCCGACGACCGGGTGATCAGCCAGGCTCCGTTCCATTTCGACCTCTCGGTCTTCGACCTCTTCGTCACGCTTCGCGCGGGCGCCACGCTCGTGCTTCCGCCGGCGGGCATCACGATCTCGCCGTCGGGCTACGTGCGGTTCCTGCACGACGAGGGCATCACCGTCTTCTACGCGACTCCGGCGATTCTCTCGTCGCTCGTCCGCGACGGCCACCTCGATCGGCACGACCGCTGGCGGCTTCGCACGGTGCTCTTCGCGGGCGACGTCATGCCGCCGCGCACGCTCGGCGACCTCATGAGGGCGATTCCCGCGGCGCGGTTCGCGAACCTCTACGGGCCGACCGAGACGAACGTCTGCACCTGGCACGAGATCGCGACGGCCCCGGTCGACGACACGCCGATCCCGATCGGCCGGGCGTGCGCGGGGCTCGAGCTTCGCATCGACGGCGAGAGTGGGAGCGAGGAAAGCGGCGGGGCCGCTTCCGGCGAACTCTGGGTCGCCGGCCCCTCGCTCATGACCGGCTACTGGAATCGCCCGCAGGACTCGGCCGCGCGGCTGGTCGCCGACCGCGGCGTTCCGGGACGCAACTGGTATCGGACCGGCGACCGGGTCGACCGCGACGCGACCGGATTGCTTCATTTCCGCGGTCGCATCGACTCGATGGTCAAGATCCGCGGCCACCGCGTCGAGCCCGAGGAGGTCGAGCACGTGCTGCGGAAGCACCCCGCCGTGCGCGAGGCGGTCGTCGTGCCGGTCGCCGGCCCGTCGGGCGAGACCTCGCTTGCTGCGGTGGTGTCGACGTACGATGCACCGCCGGCCCCGCGCGACCTGCAACGGCTCTGCGCCGAGCACCTTCCCGAACCGATGATCCCGACCGCGTTCACCTTCACCGGCCAATTGCCGATGACCTCGACCGGCAAGGTCGACCGGAAGCGGGTCCAGTCCGACCTCGGCCGCGAGACGACGCCATGAACCTGCCCGACGACGAACGGATCATCGAGACGGTGCTCGCCTACGTCCGCGAGGAGCTGCTCTACGACGCCGCCGACGTGCCGCTGGCGGCCGAGACGCAGCTGGTCAAGGAAGGCCTGCTGACGTCGCTGGGGATCCTCCGCCTCCTCGGCTTCATCGAGGAGCGATTCGGCATCCGCCTTCAGGCGAGCGAGGTGCAGGTCGAGGACTTCCTCACCGCCCTCACCATCCGCGACCTGATCCGTCGCCACGCCCGCTGAGCGGTCCGGCCCCGCCGGGGCTCAGCCCAGCCAGGGATCGGTCTTCCGTTGCTGCCAGCGGACGTGATTCGCCGGCGTCCCGAGGAAGAGATCGCGCGATCGCCGCGACTTCATCGCCCATTCGGTGCCCGCGAACTCGGGCTCGGGCCGCAGGCGGATCTCGAAGTCGTACTCGCCGATGATCCGCCACAGCGCCTCGACCCCGTCGGCCGTGGTCCGCCGTCCCTCGGCCACGTCCTCGATGACGCGGTAGGCGGCCTCGATGAACGGCTTGTAGCCCTCGGGCTCGTGCACGCTCGCGATCGGGTCGCGGTTGGGGCGGACCTTCGAGTACTCGCCCATGAGCAGGTGGCTTCCGAGGTTCGACTCGAGCACCACCAGCCAGATGCCCCAGATCCGCACCCACGCGTTCCAGAGCTCGAAATCACGCAGCGAGGTGTACGAGCCGAACACCAGCATGTCGGTGAAGCGGAGGCGGCGCTGCATGTCCTCCTCGACGCAGAGGAAGTCGGCCCGCGAGAAGCGGTCGCTGTCGAGGGCGCGGCAGAGCGGCTCGATCAGCTGCTGGACGGTCGACACGGTCATCACCAGGCCCGACGAGTACAGCGCATCGATGAAGCCCGCCGAGTGGGCCATCAGGCACCACCGGTCGCCGACGACCTGCCGCGACGAGTACTGGCACTTCGGCACCGAGACCCACGGGCGGATGGGCTTGGCATTCGCGAAGTGCTTCGCGACGGTGGGGAACCGCGCGACGTGCGAGCGGAACTCCTCCTCGGGCGTGACGCCCTCGCGGCGCGGATGCACCCGGTTGTCGAGGGTCAGCCCCACGCTGATCGCCGGATTGGTCGCTCCCTTCCAGTTGTTGAAGGGGATCACCCAGAACCAGCCGCCGTGGAAGAGGTGGTGGTAGGTGCCCGGCAGCCACTGCGGGCCCTCGCCCGGCTCGAGGCACTCCTTGAACTCGGGGATGTCGACGAAGTGCGTGAAGATGCTGCGGGAATCGCTCTTGAGCGGCTCGGCGCCCTCCCGAAGCCCGAGCGAGTCGACGAGCGGCCCGCGCGGCCCGCAGCCGTCGATCAGGAAGCGGCCCGAGACCTTGACCCCGCGGTCGGTGACCACCTCGACGCCGGAATCGCCGATGTCGAGGGTCTTCACCCGGTGCTCCTCGAGCGCCTCCGCCCCGTAGCGGAGCGCGGTGCGGAACAGGTGGGCGTCGATGTCCTGCCGGAAGAGGTGGTTCTCGTCGCGCCAGACGTTGCCGAACACGTTCGACTTGGCGAGGTCGAGCGGCTTCCCCTCGTCGTGATAGAGGAACACGAACGCCTGCTTCACGCCGCACGAGGTGGTGATGTGCTTGCGGATCGCCTCCGGCCCGTGGGCGAGCACCGAGATCTCGGGGATCCCGTATCGCTTCCCGAGCAGCTCGAACATCTGCGAGGTATTCGGCGTGGTCGACTCGCCGACGGCGAACTTCGGGTGGCTCGCGCCGTCGATGATCAGGACGCGGTAGCCCTTCTTCGCGAGGATCACCGCCGCGAGGGTGCCCGAGATCCCGGACCCGAGAACGATGACGTCGTAGGTCTTGCCGCTGAACGAAGTGAGCATCGTGGATCTTTCTCGCGCTGGCTCGCCGTGGCCCGCTTGGGACACGGGGGTCGTCGAGCCGATGTCGGGATGGCCGGGGTTCGCCCGGCGCGGAGTTCCCAAGCATCGGCCGACCGGATGCGAGCATAGCCCGAGATGCCCCGACTTCCAGAACAACGACGCCCGAGGGATGGCGCAGACCGCGAACGGGCGGGCGTTATCAGCCCCGGCGTTTCGCGGTTGCGTACGGGATTCGCCGGCGAGGGAATCTGGTCGAAGTCGCTGACACGGCAGGAAGTCGAGCGGCTCCGAAAGATCGCCCGGTGGGTTCCGTATCCGGTCGGGGTCCGACTCATCCGCTGGTGGACCGCCCTCTCGTGGGTCCAGCGGAGGTCGCTCGCCCGGCACGCCACGGCCTTCGAGCGGCTGCTCGAGAGCCTGGCCACGGCGGGCGTCCGGCGGGCGCCGGTGCATCGGGCCCTGGCCAACAACGTCGGACGTGACTATCGCCTCGCGGCCCTCGCGAGGCTGTCGGCCCCGGCGTTTTCGCGCTGGGTCGCGGTCGAGGGATGGGAGCACGTCGAATCGGCACTGGCCCGCGGCCGTGGGGCCATTCTCGCCAACCAGCACACGGCGGTGGGTCAGGTGCTGGCGCTGGTCGTGCGGCGGAGGGGGCTCGAACTCGAGACGGTCGGCGACAACGGGCTCAAGCTCGCCCTCATCTCGGAAACGGAAGCGGATTCCCGGCCGCGAACGCGACCCCCGGCAGGATCGGACCCCCAGGCGCGGTTCTTGCATTACCTCGCGAACGCACGGCAGGTGCTGATCGGCGGGGGGCTCGTGCAGATCGCGGCCGACAGCTACTCGGGCAACGGCATGGTGAGGCTGCCGCTGCTGGGCCGGGGACGGTCGTTCTGGCCAGGCTTCGCCGAACTGGCCGACATGACCGGCGCGGCGGTGATCCCGGTCTTCGCCTCGGTCGACGGTCGCGAACGGGTGGTCGTCCGGTTCCACCCGCCGCTGGTCGGCGCGGGCCCGCCGGCGAAGCGTCTTGAACGGGTCCAGGCCCTGATGTCGAGCTACCGCGACTGGTACGAACGGATGTGGATCGAGTCGCCCGAACAGTTCACCTTCTCGCACCACGAGCGTCTGCTTGGGATCTTCGCGCGCCGCGCACGCAAGCCGCAGGCGGGGCCGACTCCCGGTCGCGATCGGGGCGAGGCCGACGGCGCCGGGACGGACCGCTGAACGGAACCCCGAGGCGATGCAATCGATGTTGACCCGACTTCGCTCATGGATCTCCCGACTGCTCCCGCGTCGCGAAGATCCGCGTTGGGAACGCAACTGGTCTCGATCGCCCCGACACCACTGGGAACTCGAGGCCGTCTCGCGGCATTTCGTCGACGCCCTCGAGGCGGGCTGGCTGAAGCCCGGTGACCGCTGCCTCGACGTGGGGTGCGGACTGGGACACAGCGCCGCCTGGATGGCGTCGCGCGGACTGCGGGTGACCGGCGTCGACATCGCCGAGTCGGCGATCCGCTCGGCGCGGACGCGGCATGCCGCCACGCCGGGGCTCGTCTTCCGGACGCTCGACGTGACGGCGCCGTGCGACGATCTCGGGCCATTCGAGGCGATCATCGATCGCGGCTGCCTGCACGTGATTCCGCCGCCGGGACGACCGGGCTACTTCGCGAACGTCGCCCGGTGGCTCGCGCCGGGCGGGTTGTTCCTGGTGCAGCACCGGGCCGTGAAGCAACCGCCCGAACGGGTTCGGGAGCAGCTGCGGCGGAGACTTTCCCCGGACCTCGAGATCATCCACGACCGCCCGATCGACATGCTCGAGGCGGCGGGCCCAGGCGAGGGCATCCCGGGCGTCCTCGTCGTGGCGCGGCGGGTCGGCGGCGGGGGATGAGCCGGGCGGACGGATGCGTCCCCGGCGTGATCCCGGGCCTGTCCCGGATCCGCAGCCGCTGAATCGGCGGGGGCCAGTTCCTACAATCCCCGTTCCATGCCCGCGAAGACCCCCGCGTCCGTCGAAACGTCCGCCCCCGCGTCCGGCAAGCCCCTGACCTACGCCGAGGCGGGCGTCGACATCGACGCCGGCGACGAGGTGGTCGAGCGGATCAAGCCGATCGTCCGTCGCACCTACGGCCCGCGGGTGCTCGGCAAGCACGGCGGCTTCGCCGGCATGCTGCGGCTCGACTTCAACGAGAAGCTCTTCAAGCGGAACTACAAGGACCCAGTCCTCGTCGCATGCACCGACGGCGTCGGCACCAAGGTCAAGATCGCCGCCGAGCATCGCATCTTCGACACCGTCGGCATCGACTGCGTCGCGATGAACGTGAACGACCTCATCGTGCAGGGGGCCGAGCCGCTGCTCTTCCTCGACTACCTCGGCCTGTCGAAGTGCGACCCGGCCGACACCGTCGCGATGATCGAGGGCGTCGCGAAGGGCTGCGAGATCGCCGGCTGCGCCCTCATCGGCGGCGAGTGCGCCGAGATGCCCGACATCTACGCCCCCGGCGACTTCGACATCGCCGGCTTCACGGTCGGCGTGGTCGAGCTCTCGCGGGCGAT
>JBEIUL010000485.1:0-2095 GCA_040374395.1 Phycisphaeraceae bacterium | reverse complement strand
CACTCGACGGTGACCGACTTCGCCAGGTTCCGCGGCTTGTCGACATCCTTGCCGCGCATGACCGCGGCGTGGTACGCGAGGAGCTGCAGCGGGACGACCGTGACCATGGGCTGCAGCGGCTCGGGTACGTCGGGCACCCAGAAGACCTCCTGGGCGTGACGACGGATCTCGTCGTCGCCCTCGGTCGCGACCGCGATGACGTGGCCTCCGCGGCTGCGGACCTCCTCGATGTTCGAGAGGACCTTCTCGTACTGGCTGTTCCGCGTGGCGAGGAAGACCACGGGCATGCCGTGGTCGATGAGGGCGATCGGCCCGTGCTTCATCTCGGCCGCGGGCATGCCCTCGGCGTGGATGTACGAGATCTCCTTGAGCTTCAGGGCGCCTTCCAGCGCGACCGGATAGTTGTAGCCGCGGCCGAGGAACAGCCAGTTCTCGCGGTCGATGTACTTCGAGGTGGCCTGCTTGATCGCGTCGCTCTGTTCGAGGATCCGCTCGATGTGCGAGGGGATCCGGTCCATCGCCTCGAGCAGCTCGCGGACGTACTCGGCCGAGAGGAAGCGGCGGCGGCCGATGAAGAGGGCGAGCATGGTCGCGACCGCGACCTGGCCCATGAAGGCCTTGGTGCTGGCGACGCCGATCTCGGGACCGACGCGGAGGTAGACGCCGGCGTCGGTTTCCCGCGAGATCGAGCTGCCCACGACGTTCACGATGCCCAGGGCGAGGGCCCCGCGCTGCTTCGCTTCCTGCAGGGCCGCGAGGGTGTCGGCGGTCTCGCCGGACTGGCTGATCGCGGCGACGACGGTGCCCTCCTCGACGATCGGGTTGCGGTAGCGGAACTCGCTCGCGAACTCGGTGTCGGTCGGGATCTTCGCGAGGTCCTCCATCACGTACTCGGCGACCATGCCGGCGTGCAGGGCGGTGCCCTGGCCGAGGAAGATCACGCGGCGGGCGCGGGCGAGGTCGCGGGCGAACGGGGCGACGCCGCCGAGCACGATCTGGCCCGAGCGGAGGTCGACGCGGCCCTTCATGCAGGTCCGCAGGGAGTTCGGCTGCTCGTAGATCTCCTTGAGCATGTAGTGCTCGAAGGTGCCGAGCTCGATCTGCCCGAGGTCGATCTCGAGCTCGCGGACCTCGGCGGTCACCGGCACGTTGTCGACGGTGGCGGTGCGGAACGAGTCGCGGGTGATCTTGGCGACGGTGTAGTCCTGCAGCGAGAAGGCCTGCGTGGTGTGGGCCACGATCGCCGACTGGTCGCTGGCCACGATGTACTCGTCCTTGCCGACGCCGACGAGCAGCGGGCTGCCCTTGCGGGCGACGACGAGGACGCCGGGTTCCTTCTCGCAGGTGACCGCGATCGCGTACGCACCGGTCACCTCGCGGAGGGCGGCCTGCACGGCCTTCTCGAGATCGCCGCGGTAGAGCTCGCCGATGAGGTGGGCGAGGACCTCGGTGTCGGTCTCGCTGGTGAAGACATGGCCCTTCTCGCCGAGGTACTTCTTGAGGACCGAGTAGTTCTCGATGATGCCGTTGTGGATGATCGCGATGCCGTGGCCGAGCTTGCCGTCGTCGCGGTGCGGGTGGGCGTTGCGGTCGGTGACGCCGCCGTGCGTCGCCCAGCGGGTATGGGCGATGCCCATGGTGCCGCCGAAGTCGCCGCTGCGGTTCACGAGCTCCTCGAGCACGCTCACGCGGCCGACCGCCTTCGCGAGGTGGAGCGCGCCGTCCCGCATGATCGCGAGGCCCGCCGAGTCGTAGCCGCGGTACTCGAGCCGCTTGAGGCCCTCGAGGAGGATCGGGGCGGCTTCCTTGTGACCGATGTACGCGACGATTCCACACATGGCGAGAGGGCTCCGGCTCGGACGCGGCGTCGATCGCGGGGCCCGCGCGGGCTCGACCCGGATCGACTCGACTCGGTTCATCGGCCAGCGGCGCCGCGGTGCGGCGTCGTTCATCCCGGACGACTCCGAAATCGTAGGGGTTCGCCGCGGGCCGCGAGATATCGGCACTTGATGCGCGGCGGTGTCCGGTAAGCGACGGCTACCATGGCCGCTCGCGATGCGACCGGCGAACGGAACAGCCTCGGGTGGAGATCTGT
>JBEIUL010000053.1:0-9601 GCA_040374395.1 Phycisphaeraceae bacterium | reverse complement strand
GGGGGCCGAGGTGGCGGCGGCCGCGGCGATCGCGAGCGCGGCGACCGCGTTCGCGGCCAGCGTTCGCGTGCGTCGTCGTCGGAGGTTCGCGTTCGGGGCGGCGGTGCGCATCGGCTTGGCGTCTGGCTGGCGGCTCACCGCCGCGGCACGCGACTCACCGCGGCGCCGGCCCGTCGAGCGGCCCCAGGCCGAGGCTCTCGCGCGAGACGAACCGGTATCCGTAATCGCCGCTGTGCCGCTCGGCGATCGCCCGCAAGGTACCGGCGGGATCCGGATCGAGGTACTGCACGCACTGGATCTCGACCGTGCGCCGGCCCGACTCGGCGTCGATCGGGTTCAGGCGGTCGAGCCTCGCGAGGATCTCGTCGGTCGACGCCTCGAAGTCGCCGCTGCCGGTGACCGAGGTGCCGAGCAGGAAGATCGCGTCGGGCTCGAGGGCGAGGGCCCGCTCGAGGGCGACCACCGGATCGCTGCGGCCCGCCGGGCGGATCTCGCCGCGGGCCCACTCGATCGCGGCGCGGATCGCCTCGGGCGTCGCCGGCCGCAGCCGGCCCTCGGGCGGCGCCGCGACCGCCCCGTTCCGCTGGAAGAAGATGATCGAGAACCGCTGCGTCGGGCCCAGCCGCGAGAGCGAGCGGGCGAGCTCGTCGATCACCGTCCGCAGCGAGGCGATCATCGAGCCGCTCGCGTCGACCACGAACACCACCGATCCGACGTTGCCCGCCCGCAGCCCGGCGAACGACGCGCCGCCCGCCCGCTTCGGGGCCGGGGCCGCCGCCGGTCCGCCCGAGATCGCCGCCGCCGAGGGCATCGCGACCGAGACGCCCGTCCCGGTCGTCGCCGCGATCGCGGGCGAGGGCACCGCGATCGACCTCGCCGGGATCGGGTCGGGGTTCGCCGCGGCGGCGGCGTCGGGCTCGGTCTCGCCGGGCTCGGTCTCGGGCATCAGGAAATCGAGCGACACGACCGGCGTCGACCGCTCGACGGCCCGGTCGCTGGTCAGGATCGCCACCGCACCGAATCCGAGCAGCGCCGCGAGCAGCCCGTGCACCGCCAGCGACAGCCCGATCGCGACGGCGGGTCGGTACCGCGATCGTCGCGCGTCGCCGGCCATCACGCCTCGGCTTCGTCGCGCCGCGGCTTCTTCTTGCCCGACTTCCCGTCGTTCCCTCGGCGGAAAAGGCTGCGGTCGAGGCTCAGGGCGCCGGCGCCCGAGCAGACCAGCCCCATCGCCAGGGCGAGCAGCGCGAGCTGGGCCACCGTCCGGTTGAACTGGTCGACGCCCATCGAGAACAGCCCGACCTCGCCGAGCGCCGCGAGGCTCGTGAGCCGGAACGCCACGCCCATCGCGATCGCGAGCCCGATCGACCAGAAGCGGGTGAAGAGGCCGATGAGCACGCACACGCCGCCGACGAGCTCGGTGATCGCGGCGATCCACGCGAGCGGCACCTGGTACGACCAGCCCTGCCGGTCGAGCATGAGCGCGATCCGGAACAGGCCCTTGGTGCGGACCGGCTCGCCCGAGCCGCTCGGGGCGGCGGCGATCGGCCGGGAATCCTGCACCGCCGGCTCGTCGCTGGTCGGACGGGCGTCGGACGGCAGGGGCGAGGAGGTCGGGGCCTGCGGGACGAGCGAGACGAGCGCGAAGCCCGGATCCGGGCCGGTCCGGGCGACCACGTTCATCTCCCGTAGCCGCTTGGCGTCCTCGCCCGAGTACTCGACGTCCCGCATCAGCTTGTTCCAGCCGGCCGGGATGAAGGCGATGCAGAGCACCACCCGGGCCAGCAGGGGAACGAGGTTCAGGGTTGCGGTTTGACTCGGGCTCATGGGGCGGATCCCCGGATCCGTCGGATCCCGACGTCCGGAAAGGGCTCCACTCTATAGTGCCCTCCCGCCGCGGGTGTGGCGAAACTGGCAGACGCAAGGGATTTAGGTTCCCTTGGGGGCAACCCCGTGCAGGTTCAAGTCCTGTCACCCGCATCCGCTTCCCCCCGGCGTCCGATCCCATGCCCATCGACATGGCCGAGCACCCCCGAACGGATCCCGCCCGACCGAAGGCCCCACGGCCGGAATGGACCCCCGCGTCGTGGCGGTCGGCCCGGGCCGAGCAGCAACCCGACTACCGGGACCCGTCCGCGGCCGACGAGGTCCTCGGGCGGATCGCCCGGCTGCCCCCGCTGGTCACGAGCGGCGAGATCGAGCGGCTGAAGGCGGAACTCGCGGCGGCCCAGCGGGGCGAGCGGTTCCTGCTGCGGGGCGGCGACTGCGCCGAGAGCTTCGACGAGTGCGAGCCTTCGCACATCACCGGCGTGCTCAAGATCCTGCTCCAGATGAGCCTCGTGCTCGCCCACGGCAGCCGCAAGCGGGTGATCCGCGTCGGCCGGATCGGCGGGCAGTACGCCAAGCCGAGGTCGAGCCCGGTCGAGACCCGCGACGGTGCCAGCCTGCCCGCCTACCGCGGCGACAACGTGAACCGCCCCGGCTTCTCGGCCGCGGAACGGCGGCACGACCCCGAGCTGCTCCTGCGCGGCCACGAGCGGAGCGCCCTGACCGTCAACTTCATCCGCGCCCTCGTCGACGGCGGCTTCGGCGACCTGCACCACCCCGAGCATTGGGATCTCGAGTTCGTGCGGCATTCGCCGCTCGCGAGCGACTACCGGCGCATCGTCGAGGGCATCGGCGAGAGCCTGCGCTTCATGGAAACGCTCGCGGGGAGGCACGTCGACGCCCTCGACCCGATCGAGTTCCACACGAGCCACGAGGGGCTGCTGCTCGCCTACGAGCAGGCGGTCACCCGGCAGGTCCCGCGGCGCGAGGGCTGGTACGACCTCTCGACGCACTTCCCGTGGATCGGCATGCGGACCGCGTCCGTCGGCAGCGCGCACCTCGAGTTCTTCCGCGGCATCCGCAACCCGCTCGGGGTCAAGGTCGGGCCCGGCATGACCGCCGACGACCTCGTCGAGCTGCTCGGGATCCTCGACCCGGACCGCGAGCCGGGCCGCATCACGCTCATCCACCGCTTCGGGGCCCGCGAGATCGGCCGGCACCTGCCGCCGCTGGTCGACGCGGTGCGCCGCACCGGCCGGCCCGTGCTCTGGTCGTGCGACCCGATGCACGGCAACACCGAGACGGTGTCGGCGAACGGGCGTCCGGTGAAGACGAGGAAGTTCGGCCACATCCTGGCCGAGGTCGAGCAGGCGTTCGAGATCCACCGCGAGGCGGGCACGCAGCTCGGCGGCGTGCATCTCGAGCTCACCGGAGAGAACGTCACCGAATGCACGGGCGGTGCCCGCGGCCTCGGCGACGCCGACCTCTCGCGGACCTACCGCACCCAGCTCGATCCCCGGCTGAACTACGAGCAGGCCCTCGAACTCGCGATGCTCATCTCGCGGCGGGTGGGCGGCGGACGGAGCTGAACCCGAGGACGGTCGCCCGCCGGGGCGTTCGCGCGGCCGGATCGGCGGAAACCGCCTGCTACCATCCCCGACCCATGTCCGCGGCCCGTTCCATCGTGCTCACCGGCCTCGGCCCGATCTCGGCCTTCGGGGTCGGCATCGACCCGCTGTGGGCGGCGATGTGCGAGGGCCGCTCGGCGATCGCCCCCATCAAGCGGTGGGACGCCTCGGGCTTCCCGAGCTGCGCCGGCGCCGAGCTCGCCGACGAGCTCTACGACGTCAAGACCGCGGTGCCGAAGAGCTACCGGAAGGCCACCAAGGTCATGGCCCGCGACATCGAGCTCGCGGTGGGCGCCGCCGCCGAGGCGATCCGCTCGGCCGGTCTCCTCACCCGCGGCACCGCCGAGGGCGCCACGCCGACCATCGCCCCCGACCGCATGGGCTGCCACATCGGGGCGGGCCTCATCGCGGCCGAACTCGACGAGCTGACCGGCGCGATGTGGGTGAGCCGTCGCGACGACGCGGGAACGCCCGGAGACCTCGGGGTCGACCTCGGCCACTGGGGCAGCCAGGGGATGGAGAACCTGACGCCGCTCTGGCTGCTCAAGTACCTCCCGAACATGCTGGCGTGCCACGTGACGATCATCCATGATTGCCAGGGGCCGTCGAACACCGTGACCTGCGCCGACGCGAGCGCCCTGCTCAGCCTCGGCGAGTCGCGGCGGGTGATCGAGCGGGGCGACGCCGACGCCTGCCTCTCGGGCGGGGCCGAGAGCCGCATCAACCACATGGGCATGCTGCGGCAGACCTTCGCGGGTCGCGTCGCGCCGGTTCCCGCGGGCGTCGATCCGGCGTCGGTCGTGAAGCCGTTCGCGCCCGACGCGAAGGGCAGCGCGATCGGCGAGGGCGGCGGCATCGTGGTGCTCGAGGACGAGGCGACGGCGACCGCCCGCGGAGCCCGGCTGCTCGCCCGGCTCGCCGGGTTCGGCGCCAGCCAGTGCTTCCCGTACGACCCGTTCGCGGCCGACCTCTCGGGCTGCGGCGACGACATCGCCGAGGCAGTTCGGGTCGCCCTCGACGACGCCGGCGTCTCCGCCTCCGACATCCACGCGATCGTCCCGACCGGCACCGGGATCCCCGGCGTCGACGCGGGCGAGGCGGCGGCGATCCACCAGGTGTTCCAGGCTCGCGCCGCCGGCATTCCCCTCGTGCAGGTCACGCCGTTCGTCGGCCTCTGCGGGGCCGGCAGCGGGGCCCTCTCGGTCGCGATCGCGACCCGCTGCCTGCTCGAACAGAAGCTTCCCGCCCGGATCAACACCGCCGGCTGCACCTCGCTCGACGCGAACGCCGCGCCGGCCCGCGCCGCCAAGCTCGACCGCATCCTCGTCCTGAGCACGAGCCTCGGCGGGCAGGTCGCCGCCGCGGTGCTCGAGCGCATCGGCACCAGGACGGGAGCCTGACCATGGCGAACGCCCCCCGCATCGTCATCACCGGCATGGGCTGGGTCACCCCGCTCGGCCACGACATCGCCACGGTCTGGGGCCGCCTCATGCGGTCGGAGACGGGCATGTCGCCCATCGAGCGCTTCGACGCCCGCACCTTCCCGACGACCTTCGCGTCGCAGGTGAAGGACTTCGACGTGCGGAAGTTCGTCCGCGACCCCGCGGTGCACGAGACCGCCGGCCCGAACACCCGCTTCGCCCTCGGGGCGGCGCGGCAGGCGTGGAATCAGGCGGGGCTCGACGCCTTCAAGGGCCTGAACCTGCGGCGCGTCGGCGTGTATCTCGGCGCGGGCGAGGGCGTCCTCGACTTCGACAACTACATGGCCGCGAACCTCGCGGGCTGGAACTCCGAGACGAACTCGCTCGACGGGAAGAAGTGGGCGGCGACGGCGCTCCGCCGCATGTCGCCCGCCCGCGAGATCGAGCAGGAGCCGAACCTGCCCGCGACGCACCTGGCCCGCGAGTTCGGCTTCCGTGGCCCGACCTACAACTGCCTGACCGCGTGCGCCGCCAGCACCCAGGCGATCGGCGAGGCGTTCAGCCTGCTGCGCCGCGGCGACGCCGACGTGATGCTCTCGGGCGGCACGCACACCATGATCCACGTGCTCGGCGTGACCGGCTTCAACCGGCTCACCGCCCTGAGCACGAGCAAGGGCGACCCGAAGAAGGCGAGCAAGCCGTTCAGCCGCGACCGCGACGGCTTCGTGATGGGCGAGGGCTCGGGCATGCTCGTGCTCGAGACGCTCGACCACGCGAAGGCCCGCGGGGCGACGCCGATCGCCGAGCTTGTCGGCTACGGCTCGAGCGCCGACGCCTTCCGCATCACCGACATCCAGCCCGAGGGCCGCGGGGCCGCGGCGGCGATGGGCATGGCGCTGAGGCAGGCGGGCATCGACCCCCACGGCCTGCGGGCCGACGGTCGCCCGCCGATCGACTACATCTCGGCCCACGGCACCGGCACGAAGGAGAACGACTCGATCGAGACGCTCGCGGTCAAGCGAGTCTTCGGCGAGCTCGCCCCGAGGATCCCGATGAGCTCGGTCAAGAGCATGCTCGGGCACCTCATCGCCGCGGCGGGGGCGGTCGAGCTCATCACCTGCGTCCTCGCGATCGAGCACGGCATGCTGCCGCCGACCGCGAACCTGAACGAGCCCGATCCCGAGCTCGACCTCGACTACGTGCCGAACGTGGCGCGGGCCGCGAAGGTCGACATGTGCCTCTCGAACTCGTTCGGCTTCGGCGGGCAGAACGACACGCTGGTCGTCTCGAGGTTCCGCGGGTGAGACCGACGGGGCGGCCGGGCCGGCGACGCCTCGGGCTCGCGGTCGCGGCGGTGCTCGTGCCGGCCCTCGTCCTCTTCCTCGCCATCTCGATCCCGCCGTCGGGCTGGTCGCCGGTTCCCGCCGATCCCGCCGCCGCCGAGCTGCGCGGCGAGGCGCTCGAACGATTCCTCTCGGCCGAGTTCTCGCAGGTCCGCCCCGACGACGCCCCGTGGGCGATCCGCCTGCGCGAGGACGACGTGAACGCGTGGATCGCGACCCGGCTGCCGAAGTGGGAGGCGAACGCGGGCCAGCCGCCGTCGCCGGCCGCCGAGGTGCGATTCCGCGCGGGCGAGGTCCGGATGCGGGTCACCCTCGACGGCTTCGGCGTCGATCCGGTGCTCGAGGCGGGGCTCGCGCCGGCAGTCGTCGACGGTCCGGGTGGCACGGCCCTCACCCTGCGGCTGAGGTCGGTCTCGCTCGGGCGCCTTCCGCTGCCGCGGTTCGGCGCGTCGCTCATCACGGCATCGCTCGAGGCCGCCGGCCTTCGGTCCATGACGCCATCGGCCGTCTCGGCGGTCACCGAGGATCGCTTCGCCGTCGACTACGGGCTCTCCGACGGCCGCACCGTCCGCCTCGACGCGATCGCGGTCGAGGAGGGCGGTCTGGTTCTCGAGTTCCGCACGCTGCCGCGGTGAGCGGCGGTCACTTGCTTCCGGTGCCGGGAATGCCCGGCAGCCGGGCGCTCAGCACCTTGTTCATGATCTTGAGCATCATGAACACCGCGAACGCCACGATCAGGAACTCGATCACCACGTTCAGGAAGTTGCCGTAGCGGACGGCGATCTCGGGCACGTCCTTCACCGGTGGGGTCGCGTTCGGGTCGCCCGCGGCGGCGTGCTGGATCACCACCTGCAGGTTCTTGAAGTCGACGCCGCCGATCAGCATGCCGAGCGGGGGCATGATGATGTCCTGCACGATGCTGTTCACGATCTTCGTGAACGCCGCGCCGATGATGATGCCGACGGCCATGTCGAGGGCGTTGCCCTTGACCGCGAACTCCTTGAATTCCTTGATGAGTCCCATCGACGTCCTCGGGTGGGGGTTGCTGCGGAGGTGACCGGGCGGGGATTGTGCCCGAACCTGCCGCGGGCGGGAAGGGGCCGGGTCCCGGGAATCGGCTGTCAGCGCGGTCGGCGGGCGGGGTACGGCGGCCCGTCGCGACGCGGAGGGCCCGTCCATTTCACTGAGTACCCTTCCATCTCCCATGTCCGATCGGCCCCGGGACAACGTCGGTCAACCCGACCTCGTGTGGATCGCACCGCGCGGCGACGCGTCCTTCGTGCGCCTCGCCGCCGAGGCGATCGCGGCGCGGCTGCCGCGCGGGAACGGGGCGATCGACGGTACCGGTGCGGTGGTGGCGGTGCCGTCGAGCCGCGCCGGACGGCTGCTCGAGGCCCAGTTGCTGGCGGTCGCCGAGTCCGAGGGATTGCGGCTCGATCCGCCGGCGGTCGTCACCGCGCAGCGGCTCGCCGATCGGCTGCTCGAGGGCGAGGTCCCGGCCGATGCGACGATGCTCGAGCGGACCGTCGCGTGGCGGCGGGCCCTCGGCGAGGCGAGCGAAAGTGACCGAAACGCCCTCGGGCTTGATCGCGAGGGGCCGGCGGTGGTCGACGCGATCCGCACGCTCGCGGCGACCGCGATCACGCTCGAGGACGAGTTCGGCCGGGAGGGGAAGACCTTCGAGGACGCGGCCGGAGGCGTACCCGCCGCCGCGGCGCTGCTCGAGATCGACTCCGAAGCGGTGCCCGACGAGGCCCGGCGCTGGGCGGCCCTCGGGGCGATCCGGGCGCGGGTCGTGGCCTCGCTGGCCCGGGCTGGGCTCGCGGCGCTGGTCGATCGAGAGCGGATGCTCGTGCGAACGGGCCATCGGCGGGCCGAGCGGCTCTTCCTCGTGGGGTTCCTCGAGGTGTCCGGGGCGGTGCGGGCGCTCGCGTCGCGGGTCGCGACGACCGTGATCGTGCCCGAGCCGGCCGATCCCGGGGCGAAGGCCGCTCGCGATGCCTTCGGCACGCCGAAGGCGGGCGGCGAGCCGATCCCGATCGTGCCGCTGGAGTCGATCCGCGTTGCCGGAGGGCCGCGATCGCAGGCGGAGGCGGCCCTCGAGTTTCTCGCCGAACGCTCCCGCCGCGTGCCGCAACCGGCGATCGATGAGATCGCGATCGGCGTCGCCGATGAGAACCTCTTCGCGACGGTGGCGGCGGCGCTCCGCGACGAGGGCCTCGGCGGCCACCAACCCGGCGGTCGGCCGATCCTGCGTCGCGAGCCGTTGCGGGCGCTGGCGGCGGCCCTGGCGTGGCGGACGGATCGTGACGCCGAGTCGCTCGCGACGCTCGTCCGCGGCCCGCGGGCGGGAGCGGCGATCCGCGGGGTGACGGAACGCGATCCCGTCGCCGAACTCGATGCGTTCCTCGCGGCGACCTGCCTCGTGCTTTTGGACGGCGAGTTGCCGGCGGAGGCGAAGGGATGCGCCACGGTCGAGCGGATCGTCCGCTGGGTCGACGACGCCACCCGGCCGCTCGAGGGCCCGCCCGTCGGACCGAAGGCCGCGGCGGCGGCGATCGTCGAGGTCCTTGCGGCCCTGGGCGCCGATCGCGACGCGGGAGTGCGCGGCGAACTCGAGAAGCTGCTCCAGCGGCTGGCGGCCGCGTCGCCCGTGGTGGTCGGCGAGATCACGCCGGCGGAAGCCGCCTCGCTCGTGCTTGACCTCGCCGCGGCCGCCCGCGAGCCCGTCGAACCGCGGGGCGACGAGATCGAGCTGCTCGGCTGGCTCGAGCTGCTGCTCGAGCCGGCGCCGCACCTCTGCATCGTGGGGATGAACGAGGGCTGCGTGCCCGGCCGCGGATCCGCGCCCGCCTGGCTCACCGGCTCGATGACGACGGCCCTCGGCCTGCCTGACGCGGGTGGCCGGCTCGCCCGCGACGCGGCGATGCTGGAAGCGCTGCTGCGGTTCCGGCCGGATCTCCGGCTCATTTTCGGTCGCTCGTCGCCCGCGGGAGATCCGATGCTTCCGAGTCGGCTGCTGCTCGGTGGATCCGGCCGCGAGTTGGCCGCCCGCGTTCAGTCGCTGTTCGCGGCTCCGCCGACCCGCACGCGGCGCGGTACGGCCGCGGGCAGCACCGGATTCACGGTGCCGGCGCCGCCGGGCGATCTCGGGGCGTCGATCCGCGAGGTCAGCGTCACCTCGCTGCGGACCTACCTCGGGGATCCGGTCCGCTTCTGGCTCGAGCGGCACGAGCGGATCTCCGCGGTCAACCCCCGAATGGCGGAACTCGACTCGACGACCTTCGGCACGCTCGTCCACGACGTGCTCGACGCGGCCTTCGCCGACGCGGCGGTCCGCGCCTCGACCGACGTCGCCGAGGTGCGGGGCGCGTTCCTCTCG
>JBEIUL010000343.1:0-3332 GCA_040374395.1 Phycisphaeraceae bacterium | reverse complement strand
GTCGCCCGCGAGGCCGAGGCCCTTCCACCACGAGAACCGCCAGTCGCGCCACCAGCGGTACCACTCGTGGGCGCTGTCCGGCCGGATGAAGAACTCGATCTCCATCTGCTCGAACTCGCGGCTGCGGAAGGTGAAGTTCCGCGGCGTGACCTCGTTGCGGAAGGCCTTGCCGACCTGGGCGATCCCGAACGGGACCTTCACGCGTGAGGTGTCGAGCACGTTCCAGAAGTTGACGAAGATCCCCTGGGCGGTCTCGGGCCGGAGGTAGGCCTTGGACGTCTCGTCGCGCACCGCGCCGCAGTGCGTCTCGAACATCAGGTTGAACTGCCGCGGTTCGGTGAGCGTCCCGGGCTCCTTGGCCTGCGGTCCGACGCAGCGGGAACGCTCCTCGGCGGAGATCGCGGTGAACGGCCGCAGCACGTGGACCGCGGGGTCGAGGGCGTCGCGACGCTCGTACTTCGCGAGGGCCTTCTCGGCCCGCTCGCGCTGCTCGTCCTCGCCCTCGACGTACGCGTAGAGCCGGGCGCCCTCCGCCGTCGCGCCGAGCACCACGAGGTGGTCGGCACGGTAGCGGCCCTTGCTCTCGCGGCAGTCGACCATCGGGTCGGCGAACCCGCCGACGTGTCCCGACGCGACCCAGGTCTCGGGGTTCATGATGATCGTGGCGTCGAGGCCGACGATCTCGACCGGCTTGCCGTCGGGGCCGAGGAGCTCGCGCTCGACGACGTCCTGCCACCAGGCGTTCTTCAGGTTCCGCTTCAGCTCGGTGCCGAGCGGGCCGTAATCCCAGAAGCCGTTGATGCCCCCGTAGATCTCGGAGCTCTGGAAGACGAAGCCGCGGCGGCGGCAGAGCGCGACGATGTCGTCCATCTTCTTCATGGAACGGTCCGGGTCGGTCAGGGGGTGCGGTCGGGCCGCAGGCTGAGGAGGGTGAAGAACTCGGCCCGCGCCGCGGGATTCGAGAGGAACGTGCCGTGGAGCTTGCTCGTGGTGGTGACCGCGCCGGGCTGGTGGACGCCGCGGTAGCACATGCAGAAGTGCCGGCACTGCAGCACGACGCCGACGCCGTAGGGGTCGAGCGCGTCCTGGATCGTCGCGGCGATCTGGGCGGTCAGCTTCTCCTGGACCTGCAGCCGCTTCGAGAGGATCTCGACCACGCGGGCGAGTTTCGACAGGCCGGTCACCTTGCCGCGCGGGATGTAGCCGACGTGGGCGCGGCCGACGAACGGCACCATGTGGTGCTCGCAGTGGCTCTGGATCTCGATGTCCTGCAGCAGCACGAGCTCGTCGTAGCCCTCGACCTCGCTGAAGGTGCGCTGCAGCGGTTCGGCCGGATCGTGGGTGTAGCCCCAGAAGTGTTCCTTCCAGGCCTTCACCACCCGTTTCGGCGTGTCGACGAGGCCCTCGCGGGCGGGGTCCTCGCCGATGAAGCGGAGGATCGCGCGAACGTGATCCATCGCGGCGCGGTCGTCGGGACTGGTGAGCTCTCCGTCGGACATGGGGCGGGCATGGTAGCGGCCTACCGCAGCCAGCGGTCCCACCACGCCAGGATCTCCCGCAGGCGGTGCATCCGGAGGGCGGGCGGGCCGTTGCGGCTCATCCCATGGCTCGTCGAGGCGGGGTATCGCACGAACCGCGTCGGCACCCCCTGCACGCAGAGGGCCGCATGCACCTGCTCGGCCTGCTCGACGTTGCAACGGAGGTCTCCCTCGGAGTGGATGATGAGCGTCGGCGTCCGCACGCCCTTGAAGAGGCGGATCGGGCTCGACGC
Organism: Phycisphaeraceae bacterium; assembly: GCA_040374395.1. Classification (GTDB taxonomy): domain Bacteria; phylum Planctomycetota; class Phycisphaerae; order Phycisphaerales; family SM1A02; genus JBEIUL01. The sequence continues at coordinate 1,561 of JBEIUL010000343.1, read as the reverse complement.
CCACAGCGCCTCGGGCGAGTCCCAGGTCGTGCCCGACCAGTACTCGCCGGGAAAGATGGGGAAGTCGCTGTTGCCCGCGAACGAGAGCAGGTTCGAGACGCAGCGATCGGTGATCGCGGCCTTCAGGTCGCGGCGGTGGGCGATCGCCCAGTTGGTCATGTAGCCGCCGTAGCTTCCGCCCGAGATGCCGACCCGCGACGCGTCGACGCCCGCGAGGCCGCGCAGGAAATCGATGGTGTCCGAGACGTCCTCCCAGTCGACGGTGCCCCAGCGGCCGCGGATCGCCGCGCAGTGGTCGCGGCCGTAGCCCTTGCTGCCCCGCGGGTTCCCGTAGGCGACGACGTGGCCCTGCGCCGCGAGCAGCTGCATCTCGTGGAAGAACGCGACGCCGTACTGGCCGTGCGGGCCGCCGTGGACCTGCACGATGCCCGGGCGACCCGACTTTCCGGGCTTCGGTGCGGGCTTCGGTGCGGGCTTCGGGGCCGACGGCGGCGGGCGGAGGATCCAGACGTGCGTCGAGCCGGTGCCGTCGCGGCGCTTGATGCGGTGGGACTCGGGCTCGGCGAGGTCGAGCTCGGCGAGGAGGGCCGCGTTGAACGAGGTGAGCGGACGGACGCTCGCGCGGGTTCCCTTCGCGGGAACGCTGGCGACGCACGCATCGACCGGCCGCGTGGCCGAAGTGCGGAGCGTCGCGACGAGCGTCGAGCCCTTGGGGCCGACGACCGCGTTTCCGAAGGTCTGCTCGAACGGGCCGTCGGTCAGGAAGCGGGGGCGTGACCCGTCGAGCGGCACCGCGACGAGATGCCCCTCGCCGTCACGGCCGATGCGGGTGAGCACCGAGCGCGAGTCGGGCGACCAGATCACCGTCGAATCCCAGTGGGCCTCGGCGAAATCGCTGAGCGTCGCGGCGGCGAGGCAGAAGTCCTCGGAATGCGTGAGCGAGCGGGGTTTCGCGGGGCCCTTCGCGCGCCCTGAGACTCGGCAGGTCCACAGCTCGAGGTTCTCGGGGCTGTAGCTGTCGTCGCGGCCGCGGCGGCCCGACCACGCGAGGTGGTTCCCGTCGGGGCTCCATGCGACGGCGGATTTCGGCCCGATCGGCAGGCCCGCGACCGGCTCGAGCGTTCCCTTCGCGAGGTCGAGGATCGCGAGTTCTGCGGCCCATGGCTTGAAGAGGGCGTCGGGGTCGCGGTTCGTCGCGAGGGCGATCCGTGTCGAGTCGGGCGCGAAGTCGAACGAGAAGTTGCCGAGCGTGTCGAGGGCGTACGCGATCTCGTCGGAGCCGGACGTCGCATCCACGAGGTGCAGGCGGTGGCGGGCGGCGCCGAAGTAACCGTCGCCGTCGAGGCGATGCCACGCGGTGGTGATCACCCGCGGCGGCTCGGGGTCGCCGGCCTCGCGGCGGGCGTCGCGGGCGGACTTCGTCCACTCGGGTTCGGTCGCGCGGAAGGCGACGGCGATCGTGCGGCCGTCGGGAGACCAGCGGAACGAACGGATCGATCCCTCGGGGAAACGCGTCAGCGTGCGGGCCTCGCCGCCGCCCGCAAGGTCGAGGATCGCGAGC
>JBEIUL010000173.1:0-5625 GCA_040374395.1 Phycisphaeraceae bacterium | reverse complement strand
CCTCGAAGAGGCCCTCGACCGCTACCCGCCGCTCTCGATCATCAACGACCACCTGCTCGCGGGCATGAAGACCGTCGGCGAGCTCGTCGGCAGCGGCAAGATGCAGCTGCCGGTCGTGCTGCAGTCGGCGACGGTCATGAAGAAGGCGGTCGCCCACCTCCAGCCGCACATGGAGAAGTCGGGGGCGAGCGGCCAGGCGAAGGCGAAGGTCGTGCTCGCGACGGTCGCCGGCGACGTCCACGACATCGGCAAGAACCTCGTCGACATCATCCTGTCGAACAACGGCTACGAGGTCCACAACATCGGCATCAAGCAGAGCCTGCAGCAGATCCTCGACGCCTGGCGCCGCACCGGTGCGGACGCGATCGGCATGAGCGGGCTGCTCGTGAAGAGCGTGAACGTGATGGAGGAGAACCTCCGCGAGCTCAACGCCCTCGGCGTGACCGTTCCGGTGATCCTCGGCGGCGCGGCCCTCACGCGGCACTACGCCGAGAGCCACCTGCGGAACGTCTACAAGGGCCCGCTCTACTACGGCCGCGACGCGTTCGAGGGGCTTGCGGTCTGCGACGCGCTGGCCGCCGGCGACCTCGCCCGCGTCGACCTCGAGATCGAGGGCCGGCTGAGGAAGCGGGCCGAGGTCGACGCGAAGGTCGCCTCGATGGAGACCTCGACCGCGACCGCCGAGGCCCCGTGGACGCGGCCCGAATCGGTCGACCCGCCGAAGCCGCCGTTCTGGGGCGAGCGGCTTGTCGAGAGCCTCGACCTCGACGAGATCTACCCGTTCGTGAACACCGTCGCGCTGTTCCGCGGCCAGTGGGGCTTCAAGAAGGGCGACCGCGACGATGCGTCGTACCGGGCCCAGATCGAGCACGAGGTCGAGCCGATCTTCCGCCGCCTGCAGGCGACCTGCCGCGACGAGCGGATCCTGCGGCCCGCGGTCACCTACGGCTACTACCCGTGCAACGCCGACGGCGACGACCTGGTGGTCTACGACGCCGAGGACCACGATCGCGAAATCGAGCGGTTCTCGTTCCCCCGGCAGAAGTCGCGCGAGCGCCGCTCCATCAGCGACTGGTTCCTGCCGGCGGCATCCGGCCGCCGCGACGTGCTGGCCCTGCAGTGCGTGACCATGGGCATCGAGGTCAGCCACCGCGCCCGCCAGCTCTTCGAGCGGAACGAGTACACCGAGTACCTCTACCTGCACGGCATGGGCGTCGAATGCGCCGAGGCCCTCGCCGAGCTCTGGCACAAGCGGGTCCGGGCCGAGCTCGGCATCGGCCACCACGACGACCCGAAGATCTCGCGGCTCTTCACCCAGAACTACCGCGGCAGCCGCTTCTCGTTCGGCTACCCGGCCTGCCCGGACATGAGCGACCAGGAGAAGCTCTTCCGCCTCATCCGCCCCGAGCGGATCGGCTGCCGCCTGACCGACAACTGGCAGATCGACCCCGAGCAGTCGACGAGCGCGATCATCGTGCACCACCCGGCGGCGAAGTATTTCGCGGTGTAGGGTTGGGCCCGGAACGACGAGGCCATGCCTCGTCGCCGATGAACGCCCGAGCCGTACGCGGGTTGGGCGCTGACCGACGCCCCCACAGTGAAGTCAGGGGCCGTCTCGCGCGACGGACGTCCTGCCTGTCACTGGGTTTGGCGGTCCGCGACCGCCCTGGATGGACGCTGGCGCTGTCCGCGGGTTGGGCGGCCGCTGAACACCGTCCTCGTCCCGCGTCGGCCGCGGGCCGACGCTGGGTGGGCGGTCCGCGACCGCCCTGCACGAACCCCGAAGCCGCGGATCCCTCAGCCTCCCGCCCTCCGCTCGACATCCACCACGCCGTCCTCGCTCGGCACCGCGACGACCTCGCCCTTCGCGGCCCGGTTCCCGGCCGTCACGATCACGGCGGTGCCCGCGAGGATCAGCCCGCACGCGACGAGCTGCCGCTGCGTGAACGGCTCGTCCGCGACGGTGGCGCCGAGGGTGAGGGCGATCACCGGGTTCACGTACGCATACGTCGCGACCTTCGCCGCCGGCACGTGCTGCAGCAGCCAGATGTACGCCGTGAATCCGCACAGCGAGCCGAACACGACGAGGAACGACCAGCCCGCCCAGAACTTCCACGTGAAGTCGAGGATGCCCCGGTCGGGCCAGTCCTCGAAGACCATGCTCACCGACAGCAGGATCGCGCCTCCGGCGAGCATCTGCATCGCGCACGCCGCGACCGGCGAGGAAGGGCGGGGCGCGGTCCGGGAGTAGATGCTCGCGCTCGACCACCCGAGCGTCGCCAGGAGCAGCACGAGCAGCCCCACCGGATCGAGGCGGTCGGCCGCGTCGCCCGAGCCGATGCCGTTCAGGAACGCGACGCCCGCTACGCCGAGGCCGATGCCGGCGAACGTCGGCAGCGACGGCGGCCGCCGCTCGGCCTCCTTCCGCCGCGTGAACCAGTCCATGAGCGTCATCCAGAGCGGCGTGATCGCGACCAGCGTCGCGACGATGCCGGTCGGGATCCGCCCGACCGCGATCGCGACCCCGCCGTTGCCGAAGAGCATCAGCCCGACCGCGACGGTCGCCGCGGCGGTCCAGGTCGCCCGGTTGAGGTCCTTCCGCCCGAGCTGCCCGCGGGCCGCACACCACACCGCGAGGATCGAGCCCGCCACGAGGAACCGCGACCCGGCCATCAGGAACGGGGGCATCTCGGCCACCGCGACCTTCATCGCCAGGTACGTCGACCCCCACAGGATGTAGAGGGCCGCGAACGCGAGTCCGATGCGAAAGGCGGGTGACGACCGGTCCACGGGGAGCGGCTAGTGTAGGGGTTACCGCCCCGGATACGGTCCCCACCGATGCTCGCCAACCGACTCCGCAATCGCATGAGGCACCTCACCAAGTGGGCGAGGCGGAACGGCGTGACCTGCTGGAGGGTGTACGAGCGTGACATCCCCGACTTCCCGATCGTGGTCGACTGGTACGACGGCGACGTCGTCGCGTGGTTCCACCACCGCACCAAGGACGACACGATCGAGAGGGAGGTCGCCTACCGGAAGCACGCCGAGCAGGAGATCCTCGACGCCCTCGGCATCGACCGGAACCGCCTGCACCTCAAGTACCGCGGAAGGCAGCGCGACGGCGAGGGCGGCCGCGACCAGTACGAGCGGTTCGACACCCGCGGCGTGCTGCGGACGGTCGAGGAGGACGGGCTGCTCATCGAGGTCAACCTTTCCGACTACCTCGACACCGGGCTCTTCCTCGATCACCGGACGACGCGCGGCATGGTCGGGGCGATGGCGGCGGGAAAGCGCTTCCTGAACCTCTTCTGCTACACCGCGGTCTTCACGCTGCACGCCCGCAAGGGCGGGGCGGCGGCGACGACCTCGGTCGACCTCTCGAAGACCTACCTCGGGTGGGCCGAGCGGAACCACCAGATCAACGGCTTCGCCCTCGGCGGCCCGCATCGGCTCGTCCACGCCGACTGCCTGCAGTGGCTCGAGCGCGAGCCCGACGCCGGCGAGGCGTACGACCTCATCGTCTGCGACCCGCCGACCTTCTCGAACTCGAAAAGGATGCGGGCCGACTCGTTCTCGATCGACCGCGACTGGACATGGCTGCTCGGGCGCCTCCGCGGGCTGCTCGCCCCCGGCGGCACCGCGTTCTTCTCGACCAACTCGCGGCGGTTTCCCTTCGAGCCGGCCGCGGTGCCGGAAGGCCTGCACGTCCGCGAGATCACCCGGCAGACGCTGCCCGAGGACTTCAGGGAGACCCGGATCCACCGGTGCTTCCGCGTCGAGCACAAGCGGGCGGCCGCGGCGGGCGAGCCGGGCGTTAGCATGGCCGGATCGTGAGCGGCACGCCGTCGGCCAACTCTCCCGTCTCGGTCCTGCTCGTCGATGACCGGCGATCATCGGCGAGGCGGTGCGGCGGATGCTCGCCCCGCACGGTGACCTGGCGCTGAGGTTCGTGCAGGACCCGCGGAAGGCCGTCGACGAGGCGGTCGCGGCGCGGCCGACGGTGATCCTCCAGGACCTCGTGATGCCCGAGGTCGACGGGCTCGATCTCGTCGACGCGTACCGGCGGCGGCCCGAGCTGTCCGAGGTGCCGATCGTCGTGCTCAGTTCGAAGGAGGAGGCGGTCACCAAGGCCGAGGCCTTCGCCCGCGGGGCGAACGACTATCTCGTGAAGCTGCCCGATCCGGTCGAGCTCGTGGCCCGCCTGCGGCACCACTCCCGCGGCTACATCGCCCAGCTCGAGCGGAACGCGGCGATGGAGGAGGTCCGCGGCATGGAGCGGTCGCTCCGCGAGAAGAACCTCAAGCTCGACGAGATGAACCGGCGGCTCGCCGAGGCGACCGAGGACCTCGCCGACGATGCCCGGGCCCAGCGCGAGCGGCTCGCGGGGCTCACGCGGCTCGGGGCGCAGCTGAGCGACATCCAGGACGTCGACGTGCTCGTCGAGCGGGTGCTCGAGGACGCCCGTCGGTTCATCGACGCCGACGCCGCGGTCTTGCTGCGGCGGGAATCGGCGGCGGGCGGCGACGTCCTCGCGATCGCCGAGGTGACCGTCGACGGGCCGGCGCGGGCGGCGGCGGGCGGCACGGTTCCGCTGCGGATCGCGGGCCTCTGCGGCCGTGTCGCGATGACCGGCGACACCGTCCGAAGCGAGGATCCGGCGGCGGTCGGCCTCGAGCCGGCGGTCGTCAGCGCGATCGCGGGGCCGCTCGGCTCCGAGGTCCGTACGCTGCTGGCCGAACCGCTGCGCACCGCGAGCGGCGCGACCCTCGGCGTGATCCTGCTCGCGAACGCGCGTCCCGGGGCCGAGCGCAACGGCCCCGGCTTCACCGAGGGCGACGAGCGGCTGCTGCGGCACTTCGCCGCGATGGCGACGGTCGGCCTCGAACGGGCCCAGATGACCCGCTCGATCCTGATGCGCATGGTCGGCATGGCCGAGCTGCGCGACCCGAGCGAGACGGGGCTGCATGTCCAGCGGGTCGCGGCGTATTCGCTCATCGTCTTCGACGAGTGGGCCCGCCGCCGCGGCCTGCCCGCCGACGAGGCGACGCGGATGCGCGACCGCCTGCGCATCGCCGCCGTGCTGCACGACGTCGGCAAGGTCGGCATCCCCGACGCCATCCTGAAGAAGCCCGGCAAGCTCGAGCCCGACGAGCGGCGCGAGATGGAACGGCACACCGAGATCGGCGCCGGCCTCTTCGGGCAGTTCCGATCGGACCTCGACGCCGCCGCGGCGGAGGTCGCCCTCAACCACCACGAGCGGTGGGACGGCGCCGGCTACCCCGGCGTCGACGACGGGCAGGGCGGCCGCCGCGGCAAGCAGGGCGACGAGATCCCGCTCTTCGCCCGCATCGTCGGCCTCGTCGACGTCTACGACGCCCTCAGCTCGCGCCGTTCCTACAAGGAACCGTGGCCGCCCGAGCGGATCGAGGGCCTGCTGCGCGAGGAACGCGGCAAGCATTTCGAGCCCGAGCTCGTCGACATCTTCCTTGCGAAACTCCCCGAGATCCGCCGCGCCGGCGAGCGGCTGGGCATGGCGGGGTAGGAGTCGCGCCGCTCACGGCAGCGCCGGATCGTCGAACGTCGGGTCCTGGTCGACCTGGGTGCCGTTGATGTCCTCGGCCGCCT
>JBEIUL010000530.1:0-1842 GCA_040374395.1 Phycisphaeraceae bacterium | reverse complement strand
TCCTGCTCGGGGCGTGGACGACCTGAGCCGACGCCTCCCGCACAGGCGTCGCCGGGCTCAACGGCGGAATCGACATCTCCGATAAGCCGCCCGCAGGTGGCCCCCGCGTGAAGTTGGGGCGACGTTGCGGTCGCGCGGGGCCGATAGCGATCGGTGACGGTCGAGACGGGCGAACCCCGTCGCGATCCGACACGAATCGTCCGCGGGCGTTGCAGCGCCCTCGTCGGTCGAGCCGTATCGATCCCGGGTTTCCGGGTCCGATGCGATCGGAGTGCAGAAGCCGGGGGAAGTCCTCCAAGGAGTTCGTGATGCCGGGGAAGATCATGCGCCACGTCGCTCAAGCCGTCGCATGGACCGCGCCCGCCCTCGTGGCCGGGACGTCGTTTGCGGTCGTGCCGCCAGCCGAGTTCCCGCCGCCGGTTCCCTACCTGTCGGTGGGACAGCCCCTTCCTCGATCCGGGCGGATGGGACGGGAACCGCTGCCACTCGATCGAGGACTTCCAGAGCGGCGGCGTCTCGGTGCCGGGCCTGTCGTTCCTGTCGCTGTCGGGCACGCGGGTGGTCTCGCCCGGCGGCGTGGCCGATCCCGGCGCGACGCAGTACGCGCTGAGCGGCACCACGAGCGTCGGGGTGATCCAGCTCGACTTTCCCGAGGACCTCTACGGGGATCGGCCGCAGCGCGTCGGCTTCGCCTGGACCCGCGGCTTCAACGGCACCATCACGCTGACCGCGGTGAACGGCCGCGGCCGCGTCGCGAACCACGTCCATGTGGTCAACACGCCGAATCTGCCGGGAAATCCCGCGGATGACCTGTTCTTCGGCGTCGAGAGCGAGCGGGGCATCGCCAGCCTGATGATCAGCTTCAACCCGCCGATCTTCTGCGAGATCGATCACGTGCAGTTCTCGCAGCTCGAGAGCGACTCCGATCTCGACGGCACGCCCGACTGCCTCGACGAGTGCGACGAAGACTCGACGAACCATTGCCGCCGACGCGGCGACCTGAACGGCGACGGCGTGCCCGACGTGATCGTGCAGAACAACTCGTCGCGGACCGTGTCGGCGTGGCTGCTCGGGCCGGACGGATCGATCGGGAGCGTGGAGGGTGTCCTGGCCCCCGCGGCCGGGCAGGTGCCGGTCGCGACGGCCGATTTCGGGGCCGACGGGATCCGCGAGCTCGTGCTGCAGAACGCGGCCGCCCGCCAGCTCTTCGCCTGGAGCCTCGGCGGCCCCCCGGCACCGTGCCGATCCGCGGCGAGGCGGTGCTCGGGCCCGACGCCCGGCCGTTCGCGCCGCCGACGAACCTCGCGGTGCAGGGATCGATCGATGCCGATGCCGACGGCCAGGTCGATCTCCTCGCCCGCGACCTGAGCACGGGCCTCCTGCACGTCTGGAAGATGTCGGGCACGCGGGTGGTGTCGACGCGGACGCTGCCGGCGGTTCCGTCGAGCCCGGTCTGGAACATCGCCGGCGTCATCGAGGGGCCGGACGCCGCCTCGTGGATCGTGGTCGGCCATAACCGTGTGAACCGCCGCGTGACCCTGTGGACGGTGCGGGGCTCGACCCTCGCGTCCACGGTCACCGTGACCGGGGCGGGCGGCGCGCCGGTCCAGACGCCGGTCGGCTCGACGGTGGTCGGCGTGCGTCGCTTCGCCGACGACGACCCGCTGAGCCTGCTGGTCAGGGCCGGCAACGGCCGCGTCGACCGTTGGCGGCTCGACGCCCAGGGCCGCTACCTCCGCGGCAGCGCGGTGACGCCGTCGGCCCAGCAGTCGGTCGTGCCACGGCCGGACTGAGCCGAACGAGCATCTCCGGACCGCCCCGAGGAACGGCCCGACGGTGCCT
>JBEIUL010000555.1:0-1718 GCA_040374395.1 Phycisphaeraceae bacterium | reverse complement strand
TCGAGGATGTTCCGCAGGATCACCGGCGGGGTGATCGTGTCGTGGTAGCCCATCCCGAGGTACGAGCGCCAGATCTCGTTCTTCCCCGCCATCGCCTTGAGCGCCGCGAGCGTCTCGGCCTCGCCGCGCTCGGCGAAGCCACCGGTGTTCGTCGGGTCGGCGAGCTCGAGCGGCTTCCGCAGGCGGATCCCGTCGGGGATCGTCGCCGCGAGGAACGCCTCCATCGAGCCGAACCCGAGCGCCCGCAGCATCTCGGCGAGCTCGGCCTCGGTCGGGCCGACGTGCCTTCGGCGGAAGGTGTCCGCCGGCGGGAAGGGGTGCGAAGCGGCGGTGGGGGCGGCCTTGGTCGTCATCTGGCTCGTCGTTTGGGTGGTCGTCATGGCTCGGGGGCCCGCTCCATGCGGGCGAGAACCGCGAGTATAGGAAGGAACGCGGGCCGATTCGCCCGCGGAAACGCTCCGGTGCGGCGGTCGCGGATAGGCTGTCGCTCCCTTCCGGGGACGGTTCGGAACTCCGCGCCCGCACGCCGGTAATGACGGCCCCGGCGCCCATCCGAATCGCCATCCACCCTCCGCCGAAGCCCGGACTCGCCGGGTCGCGGCAAGCCTGCCCGAACCGCCATGACCTTTCCCACCGTCGTTCCCACCGTGCTCGTTCGCCGTTCGCTCGCCGCCTGTCTCGTCGGACTCGCCGGATGCGCCGCGAAGCCGGCCGCTCCTGCCGCGAAGGCGGAACCCGCGGTGGTCGCGCCTGCTGCGGTCGCGCCCGCGCCGGCGCCGGCCGCCGCCGCCCCGAAGGAACGTGTCATCCGCGGCGCCGTCAATCCCTACGGCTTCCAGCCGAAGGACCTCTCGGTCACCGTCGACGCCCGCACCGCGAACCTCCGCCAGATCTTCACCGACCTCGGCCCTGACGCGATCGACTGGTACCAGCACGTGCAGACGCTCTCGAACCCGTGGTTCGAGGGCCGGGCGCCGGGCACCGAGGGCCATGACCGCGCCGTCGAGTACCTCGAATGGTGGATGGAGCAGATCGGCCTCGAGCCCGCGTTCAGCGAATCGCAGTCGTACCGCCAGCCGTTCGAGCTCAGCGGCCGTGAGCGGAAGGTCGAGGTCGCGAAGCTCGGTTTCGGCGGCAACGACCTCGCCGCGGGAACCGACTTCGCGGTGCTCGCGGTCTCGGGCGAGGGCGAGGCGTCGGCGCCGCTGACGTTCGCGGGTTACGCGATCCAGGAAGGCCAGGACGGCTACACGAGCTTCGCCGAGACCTCGGCCGACGACGTGAAGGGCCGCGTGGTCCTCTTCTTCCGCTACGAGCCGCTCGACGCCGAGGGCAACAGCCGCTGGGGCGGGCGACGCTTCACCCCGGCCTCGGCGGTCGCCCCGAAGATCAAGCATCTGGCCGACCTCGGCGCCGCCGCGATCGTGATGGTGAACGCCCCCGGCGCGAAGCAGGCGAAGGCCGGCCTCGAGGATCTCCGCTCGAGCCGCTTCGGCGACGCGGTCGGCGTGCCGGTGGTGCAGGTCTCGCCCGAGGTCGCCGACGCGTGGGTGAAGGCGCTCGACGCCGAGGGCCGCGACCTCGCGACCCTGCGCGGCCTCTGCGACGAGGGCTCGATCCGGACGCTGGCCTTCGCGGCCGACCGGCCGGTCACCGTCGCCGCGAAGCTCGGCGAGGGCAAGGTGCCCGCGGCGAACGTCGGTGGCGTCCTCCGCGGC
>JBEIUL010000372.1:0-3008 GCA_040374395.1 Phycisphaeraceae bacterium | reverse complement strand
TCCACTCGCCAACCCCTTTGCCAACGCCGGAGTCAATACGCTTGTTATCCCAAACTCCGCCGAGTTGCGCATAGGGTCCCCAGTGAATGAACATGCCAAACCGCGCCTCGCGCCACCACGCCATGCGGGCGTCGCGGGTCTCCGCCCAGCGGGCGAGTTCGGGGGTGGCGGCGGGTGCGACCGGCGGATCGGCGGCAAGGGTGACCTCGGGTGCCAGCGCAAGCGAGACCGCGAGGGAGGTGAGGAAGAGGCCGGCGCTGGTCCCGGCACGGGGCGCGGAGGGGGACATTTCCGGATCCTAACGGTGCCGACGAGATCGAATGCCGGTTTCCCGGCCGGCACCCTTGCCCGCGAGGCGCTTCCGCATCAGGCTACGACTCATGCGGACCCGCACGATTGCCTTCCTGCTCGCCGCGTCGCTCACGGCCCCCGCCATCGCCGCCGACGGCATCTCCTGCACCGAATCGGAGCGGCGTCAACGGCGACATGCGGCCTGCCCGACCGACCGTGCGCCTCCATGCTCCGGTTCGCTCGGCATGGGGAATCCCACCGGTTGGGTCTGCGCGACCCGCGAGGAAGTAATCGAGCGCTTCGGCGAACGAATGCCCGGCTTGCCGCCCTCCGGCGAAGCCCGCGGAGTCCGGCGCACCCTGCATCGACTCGACCGCTTCGAGACTCTCGACGAATCGGCGTCGTCATCCGGTACCGTCGTGGGCTGCTCGCTCGGCCTCGCGGCCTGCTGCTCGAGCACGATCGAGACGACAGGCGGAACGCAGGTGCGTCTCGGCGAACGTATCGGCGCCGTGCGACGAGATCAACGTGCATCGGGGGGGCTGGATGTACCTGCCCGGTCCGACGCCCCCTCGTCGGGCCGATCTCGACCGGAGTGGCGCCGTGAACCCCGCCGATCCGGTCGTACCGCTCGGGCCCTGGGGATCGAAGGTCGGCGAGGGCATCTTGAACGGCGGCGGCGTCGTGAACTCCACCGACCTTGCCGAACCTCGGTCGGCGCGGGGTCGGTGCGGGTGGGGGCGAACGCGCTCGCCGCCCTGCTCTGCCTTCCGATCGCGACCTTCGCGATTGCCGATCCGCCGCCGTACCGTGCTGTCCCCATCACCGGCTTCGAAGGACCCGTGGCGATCAACGAGGCGGGAACCGTGGTCGGCACGAACACGAGTCCGATGCGGGCCTGGATCGCCCGCCGCGGCGAGGCGGCCACGCTGCTGCCGCTGCCGCCCGGCATGAGCAGTTCGTGGGCCAACGACATCAACGAGGCGGGCGTGATCGTCGGCGCCGCCGGACCAGCGTTCTCGCCCGAGTTCGGCGGCAAGGCGATCGCGTGGGTGCCTGCGGGAGACGGGCACCTGGCGATCGTGCTCGGCACGCTGCCGGGGCACGTCGCGAGCGACGCCACGGCGATCAACAATCCCGGCGACATCGTCGGGTACTCGTCGAACGGGCCGTACCGCACCGCGGTGACCTTCTCGACCGCCGCCCCGCCGGTGAGCCTTGCCGCGACCGGGCTGTTCGACCCGCAGGACGTGAACGACGACCGGATCGTCGTCGACCGCTCGTTCTACACCCGGCGGCTCGATCTCGACACGATGCAGGTCGACGTGCTTCCGACGCCCGGGGCGGGCTACCTCTCGACGACGGCGACCGCGATCAACGCCGGCGGCCGGATCTGCGGCATCGCGATTCGCACGAGCACGACCTGCGACCGCGAGGCCGCCGAGTTCACCGACCGGACCGGCTGGGAGATCCTGAGCATCTGCGGACCGTACAACGGTGCGATCGACCTCAACGATCGCGGCGACGTCGTGTTCAGCGCCCAGCTCCAGCACTTCGTGCGGTTCGACGGTGCCGCATCGTTCCCGATCCGGTCGCTTGCGGTCGACGAGGCCGGACCGTGGTTCGCCTACTCATTCACGCCGATCGCGATCAACGACCGGCGGGAGATCGTCCTGAACATGAGCCAGCCGGCGACGGGAGTCTCGGGCGCGATCCGGCTCGTCCCGCTCGGGCCGCCGGCCGATCTCGACGGCGACGGCGCGGTCGCGGCGGGTGACCTCGCGATGCTGCTCGCCTCGTGGGGGAAGTGTCCGGGATGCGCGGCCGATCTCGACGGCGACGGCGCGGTCGGTTCAGGCGATCTTGCCGACCTGCTCGCGGCGTGGACGCCGCGGAGCTGAACGGACCGGAGCGACTCACGCCGGCGACTTCGCGATGCGGGCGTCGATCGCGTCGCGCATCGTCTTCGTGAGCAGCGAGAAACGCTCGGGCCGGTCGAGGGCGGCGATCGCGGCGTCGAACCGCGCGGCGATCGCCCGCAGCGATGCGGCGTCGGGGGCCGCGTCGACCGCGGCCTCGAGCGCGGCGACCGCGAACGGATTCAGCGTGAGCGCCGCGTCGGCGAAGGCCGTGCATTCCGCGGCCCGCGTTTCGGGCGGCAACGCCGCGAAGGCCCGGGCCATCGCGAGGGTCTCGACGTACGACGCGAGGCCGTGGCTCACGCCCCACGCGACCGACTGGTGGAAGACCATCGGCCGCCGGGCCCCCCGCTCGTCGAGGTTCCACGCGGCGTGCACGCTCGTCACCTCGTCGCCGCCGGTCGCGTACTGGTCGCCGCGGCAGCGAAACTCTCCGGTCGCGGCGTCGCGCTCCATGAGCACCACCGCGCAATGCCCCGGCTGGCCCGCGGTCGAGGCGGGGATGCCGCAGATCCGGTAGGTGCGGGCCCCGATGTTGCCCATCGTGCCGCAGACGCCGCCGTCCTTCCACATCATCTGGATCGAGCCGTAGCTGAAGGGGAACGGCGAGAGCCGCCGGGCCGACTGCATGTCGAACTGCTGGGCGATGCCGCCGATGTACTCGCCGTAGGTGCGGAAATCGCCGGCATCGACGAAGCGGCGCCAGACCTCCTCGCGCTCGCGGAGCGGCTGGGCGTCGGCCACGAGCATGAGCAGCACCGGCCACGGGGCGTCGAGCGGGAAGCGCGGCCACGCACG
>JBEIUL010000150.1:0-6105 GCA_040374395.1 Phycisphaeraceae bacterium | reverse complement strand
GCGAAGATCGTCATCGCCTCCGCGAAGCGGTTGATGCCCGTGCGCCACTTCTGCCGGAAGAGGAAGAGGATGGCGCTGATGAGCGTGCCGGCGTGGCCGATGCCGACCCAGAACACGAAGTTCGTGATGTCGAAGGCCCACATCACGGGGTTGTTCAGGCCCCAGACGCCGACGCCGGTGAAGATCAGGAAGGTGACGCACGCCCCGAGCACGCCGAGCAGGCCGAGGCTGATCGAGAACATGACCAGCCAGGCGAGCGGGGTCCGCTTCGCCTCGGCCACCCGGCACACCGTGGTGGTGACCTGGCCGAAGTTCTCGACGTTCAGGACGAGCGGAGCGCGGGCGGCGGGATCCTCGCCGGTGTTGTCGACGAGCCGGCCGCCGGAACCGAGGCCGTGGGCGTGGGGATCGAGGGGAAGGCTGCTCATGCGCGGGTCCCGTTCAGGCCGGCCGCCGCGGCGGCGTGGTCGTGGTCATGGCCGTGATCGTGGTCGTGGCCGTGTTCGCAGGCGGTGTGGTCGAGGGCCGGATTGCGGACCTTCGCGAGGTACTGCAGCCGGGCCTTCACGTTGAGCTCCTCGAGGAGCTGGTAGGAGCGGGCGCTCCGGTGCATCTTGGCGACGCGGCTCTCGGGGTCGTTCAGGTCGCCGAAGACGATCGCCTCGGAGGGGCACGCCTGCTCGCAGGCGGTGACCACCGTGCCGTCGGGGATCGACCAGTCGGGCTTGCCGCTGGCGGTGCCGCCGGCCTTGGCCCACGCGTTCTTGGTGGCGATCTTCGCGGCCTGGATCCGCTGGGTGCAGAAGGTGCACTTCTCCATCACGCCGCGGGCGCGGACGGTGACCTCGGGATTGAACTGCATCCGCAGCCAATCGTTCGGGCCGTCCTTCGCCCGGTCGACGATGCCCTCGTAGTACGACGGCTGGACCATCAGCGGACCCGCGTCGCGGGCCGGCTCCTTGCGGTTCCAGTCGAAGAAGTTGAAGCGACGCACCTTGTACGGGCAGTTATTGCTGCAGTAGCGGGTGCCGATGCAGCGGTTGTAGACCATCGAGTTGAGGCCGTCCTCGTCGTGGACGGTCGCCGCGACCGGGCAGACCTGCTCGCACGGGGCGTTCTCGCAGTGCATGCAGGCGACCGGCTGGACCGCGACGGCGTCGGGACGGGCCTGGTCGGAACCCTTGAAGTAGCGGTCGATGCGGATCCAGTGCATCTCGCGGCCCCGGATCACCTGCTCCTTGCCGACCACGCCGATGTTGTTCTCGGCCTGGCAGGCGGTGATGCAGGCGCCGCAGCCGGTGCACGACGAGAGGTCGATGCTCATCGCCCAACGGAACCTCGCGCCGTCGAGGTTCGACTCCTCCCACAGCGAGAGGCGGTGGGCGACGTGGCCGACGTGCTTGGCGAAGTCGGGGTGCTCGCGGTAGTGGCCGAGCGACGTCTCGCGGACCAGCGCCGGCAGGCGCTCCTGGATGCCCTCGAGCGGAACCTCGGGCTTCAGGGCGTCGACCGCCCCGTGGTCCTGGGTGTGGGCGAACTCGTACCGCTCACCGGCCTTGGTGACGGTCGCCGGCAGCGTGATGCCCATGCCGCCGGTGGTGCGGAGGGCGTACGCGTTGAAGCCCGCGTCGGCGGCGATCGGGCCGACGCCCGAGCCGGTGCGGCCGTAGCCCAGATGCAGGGTCACGCTCGCGTCGGCCATGCCGGGCATGACCCAGACCGCGGCCTTCACGGTGCGGCCGCCCGAGGTGATCGTGACGAGGTCGCCCTGGGCCACGTCGAGCTTCTTGGCCGTGCCGATCGAGACGTACGCGGCGTTGTCCCAGGTGAGCTTGGACATCGGGGCCGGCAGTTCCTGCAGCCAGCCGATGTTCCCGAAACGGCCGTCGTGGACCTTGGGGTCGGCCGCGAACGTGACCTCGATCGCGTCGGCGGCGAGGCCCTCGACGCAGGTGTTCCAGTCGGCGAGGCCCTTGGCGACGCCGGCGACGTACAGCAGCGGCACCGCGGCGCGGGTCGCCGAGCCCTCGAGGACGCCCGACTCGAGCGAGGTCCGCCACGCGGCCTCGAAATCGGCGCCCTTCTTGCCGGTCGCGACCATCCACGTGCGGCGGACGAGCTCGTAGCCGTCCTTCGGATCCTCGCCGAGCAGCTCGGCGACGAGCTCGATCGGGGTGAGGCCGCCCTGGTCGAGACCGACCATGGGCTCGATGAGCGGCTGCGTGACGCAGATCGTGCCGTCGAAGGCGCGGCCGTCGCCCCAACCCTCGAGGTAGTGGGCCCGCGGGATGTTCCAGGTGCAGGCGGGATCGACGCCGGTCTCGTCGCGGTACAGCGAGAGGTGCACGACCTCGCCCGCCTTCGCCATCGCCTTCGCGAAGTCGAGGTCGGCCGGGGCGTCGTACACGGGATTGCCGCCCATGATCACCAGCGTCGAGATCTCGCCCTTGTTCAGTCGGTTCGCGAGGGTCTCGATGTCGCCCGCCGCGGTGCGGCCCTTCTCGCCGGCCGGCAGGTAGCCGACCGTCTTGCCGACGTTGCCGAGGGCGACGTTCATCATCGCCGCGAGGGCATGCACCGCCGGGGCCTGGCCGGGGCCGGCGACCACGAGCGAGGCGCCCTTGTGATTGGCAAGGTCGTTCACCAGCTCGGCGAAGACCTCGAGATCGTGCTCGGTGAGGGCAGCCTTGAGCGAGGCCGACTCGGCGAGCGGGCCGGCGGCGGCCTTCGCGGCGCCGAGATCGAGCAGGTTCCTTTCGGCGAGCGCCGCCGCGACCTTGGCCGCGAACGCCCCGACGTCGACGGATCGGATCGGGAGCCGCTCGTCGGCGTTCGCGCCGGTGAGGCTCAGGCCGCTCTCGACGACGTAGAGGCGATTCATCGCCTGCGCCGCCGGGTCGCCCGAGATGCGGCGACCCGCCGCGAAGTCGCGGGCGTGCTTCACCGCGGCCGGGTGGTTCTGCAGGAAGTCGGCGTCGAGCGAGAGGACGACCTTCGCCGCGTCGAGCGACAGCAGCGGACGCATCGGCGCGCCGAACGCGAGCTCGGTCCCCTGCCGCTCGAAGTCGTCGTTGACCGGGCTCCACTCGTACCAGGCGGCCTGCGGGAACTTCCGGGCGAAGCGGCCCTTCAGGTCGGCCATGGTCGGGCCGGACTGCGGCTCGCACAGGACCGCGAGGCCCTGGCCGCCGCCCGACAGGCCCGCGGCCCACTCGCGGAACGCGGTGAGCGTCGAGGGCTGGCCCTTCCGCATGAGCACGCGGTTGCGGGCCGGGTCGTAGAGCTCGAGCACGGTGGCCTGCAGCCTCGAGTCGCTGCGGCCCCGGTTGATCGGGTGGCTGGGATTGCCGTCGACCTTGATCGGCCGGCCGTCGTAGCTCTTCGCGAGCACGCCGTGGGCGACGCCGTCGAGTTCCCACGCGGTGGCGTAGTGGACCGGCACGCCGTCGGCGCGGTCGGCGGGCCGCTGCGCGTACGGGAGGATGTGCAGCTCGGGGCGGCGGCGGCAACCGGCCACGCCGGCGGCCAGCGCGACCGACGCGCCCATCAGCTTGAGGAAGTCGCGCCGCTCGTCGCCCCCAGCCTCGCTTGCGCCGTCCTGGAACTCACGCTGCATCCAACGCGCGAACTCGGGGCTCGACTGCAGGTCGTCGACGCTGCGCCAATAGGGCTTCTCGGCGGGGCGGCCGGCCGACGGGGCCTTCGGTGCGCACCCGCCGGACTCGCTCATCACGTCACGCTGCATGGGGTTCTCGTTCTTCACGGGGCTCGCTCGCGATCAGCGGTGGCAGGTCGTGCAGTTCCGGCTGGGATTGATGTGGTACTGGTCCTTCAGGGCCAGCCGCTGCTCCTCGGTGAGGTCGGCGACGGGGTTGAAGGCCATGTTCGTGATCTCCGAGACGGGCCGCAGCCGAGTCTCGGGATTGCGGTGGCAGTCGAGGCACCAGCCCATCGAGAGCGGGGCCGACTGGTGGACGATCTCCATCCGGTCGATGCGGCCGTGGCACTCGGCGCAGCCGATGCCGCGGTTCACGTGGGCGGAGTGATCGAAGTAGGCGTAGTCACCGATCTTGTGGACCTTCACCCAGTCGATGGGCATGCCCGTCGTGTACGACTCCTTCACCTTCGCGAGCTTGGGGCTCTCGGGACGGATCTGGGTGTGGCAGTTCATGCACGTCTGGGTCGGCGGGACCGCGGCGAACGCGGCCTTCTCGACGGTGTTGTGGCAGTACCGGCAGTCCATGCCGAGCTCGCCGGCGTGGAGCGCATGGCTGAACGGGACCGGTTGGGTCGGCATGTAGCCGACGTCGAGGGTCTTCGGGCTGAAGCCGTAGGCGACGAGGAACACCGCGTAGAGCGGCATCACCGCACCGACGAGCAGCAGCGTGGGCAGCAGCAGGTTGGACCAGCGGGGAAAGAGGAATCGGCTCATGTCGATCCTGATGGCGGGCAGGTCCTGATCCGCGAAGGGGTTGGTTCCTCGCGGGTGGACCGGGGTGAGGGGGCCGTCAAATCGTGCCTTTTTTCACGAACTGAAGGGGAAGATGGTAGGGACGGGGGCAAAGGCAGTCAACGAACCCGGAGTTTGGAGGCCGGACACGGGGGATGAATAACCGATGTCGGACGGGAGGGTCCGGGTTGGCGAACTTTCTCTGGGCGTGTCCCCGCCGAATCTTCGGTCGCCGACTTCAAGAGGAGTGCCGAC
Source organism: Phycisphaeraceae bacterium (assembly GCA_040374395.1). GTDB lineage: Bacteria > Planctomycetota > Phycisphaerae > Phycisphaerales > SM1A02 > JBEIUL01. The sequence goes on along the minus strand of JBEIUL010000150.1, from coordinate 1,400 downwards.
GGCGACCCGCCCGCCGTGATACTGCGTTCGCATCATTTGACGCTGGTCGGGCTGCTCGCCGGGTCGCTTCCATCTTGTCCGGCGACGGACGAGGGTCCGGCTAGTCTGCCGACCTCCCCGCCGGTCGACGATGCTCGCCCCCCTGCTCCATCCCGATCGAACCTTGGTGCTGGCCGAGATGTCCGCGAGCGACCCCGTCTGGGACCGGGTCTCCGGATGGCTCGCGGAATCGACCGGGGCCGGGACGGGGGCGGCGGTCCGAACGGCGCTCTTCGAACAGGAGAGCCGCCGGTCGACGGTGACGCCGGAAGGGGTCGCGTTCCCGCACGCCCTGCTTCCGGCCGCCCGGAAGCCGGCGGTGGTGCCGGTGATCGCCCCGCGCGGGTTCCAGCTTCCGGGTGCAAGCCGTCCCGCGACACTGACGTTCTTCCTCGTCGGCTCGTCCGCCGACCCGTGGGGTCACATCCGGACCCTCGCCCGGCTCTCCCGCTGCGTGGTCCGCCCGGACGTCCGGACGCGGCTGCTCGAGGCGAAGACGCCGGCCGCGGCGGTCGATGTTCTCCTGAAGGAGGATGCACGCCATGGCTGAACCCGACCGCCTGCTCATCCTCATCGCCCGCACCGAGGAGAGCTTCGACTCGCTCGTGACCGGCCTCGTCGATGCGGGGATCGGCGGCGCGACGGTCGTCGACAGCCGCGGGCTGGCGGCGATCGTGCGGGATGAGCTTCCGATCTTCTCCGGTCTCGCGTCGCTGCTGCCGGCCTCGACCGGAAGCCGCGTGATCCTCTCGCTCACCGACGAGCGTCATGTGCAGGCGGTGCTCAAGCTGATCGAGGACCTGCCCGAGGAGTCGCGGCCGGTCGGCGCGGTGGTTCCGGTCCTGCGGACCTTTGGGCTGCGGGGTCCGGCCGCGAGGACCGACGCGCCGTGAACGGCGACTTCGGCGACATCGCGCCGTGGAAGGCGATCGTCGCCGCGGTGGTGCTTGCCGGGATCGTGGCGGCGACGCTCTGGGGCGTCGGGTCGCGTCGGCGGCTCGCGCTCTCGATCGGGAAGTGGCTGGCGGCCGCGGCCGGGCTCGTGATCGGGCAGGTCGGGTTCGGGCTCGTCGGCGAGCGGGAACTGGTGACGATCCGTCCGCTCGGCGGCGTGCTGCTGACCTGGATCGGGCTGGTCGTCGGCCTCCAGCTGTCGAGGGAGGTGGTGGCGCGGGTGCCGTCCGCGCTGCTGCGGTGGTCGGCGCTGGATGTCGCGCTCGCGACGGCCGTCGGGGCCGCGACCGTGTGGATCCTCTCGGCCCGGCCGGATGTCGACGCGTGGACGGCCAGCGTCGGGGTCGCGGCGACGCTGGTCGCCACCGCGTGCCTCGGATGGTCGCCGGAGACTCGATCGCTCGGGC
>JBEIUL010000512.1:0-1963 GCA_040374395.1 Phycisphaeraceae bacterium | reverse complement strand
GCCGCCGTGTGCTTCCGCGACGAGGCATGGCCTCGTCGTTCCGGGTGCTGGGCAGTCGTAGGTTGGGCGCGGTTGGTCGACGTCTCGCGAGTCCCGCGTCAGGCCTCTCCCGACCCTCCCCAAACCAGCTCACCCACCCTCGACCGCGAAATCCAGCGTCACCACCGCCTTCACCGTCTTCTGGATGGTGCTCGTGTCGTAACTGCCGTAGTCGCTCACGTTCGTCGAGTCGCGGGGCACGATCTGGAAGACGCCCTGGTTCGCGCTCGTCAGCGTCCCGACCCGGCCGCCCGAGCCGCGGGCGAGGGTCTCGGCCCGCTCGCGGGCGTTGGCGGTCGCCGCCTCGAGCAGCGTCAGCTTCACCGCCTCGATCTGCGTCGAGACGTAGTCGGGGTCGAAGCTCTTGATGTCGATCCCCTCGCGGATCAGGCTGGTCGCGTTCCGCGAGAGGTCGTACACCTCCCAGACCTTCTCGCTGCGGACCGAGAGGCTCTGGGTCAGCTCGTACGACTCGACCTGGTTAGTCACGTTGCCGTCCTTGTCGCGCTTCTTGATCTCCTCCGTCGACACCGCCGACAGCACCCAGGTCGAGTCGGGGAAGCCGGCCGAGCCGACGAAGGCCTGCAGCCGGGCCGCCGACTGCTCGAGCCTCGCGTACGCATCGGACAGCGTGGTGGCGCGGGCGGTGATGCGGGCCGACCAGGTCGCGAGGTCGCTCTCGATGTCGGTCGCGGCGAAGCCCTTCACGCGGATTCCCGCGTCGCTGCGGCTCGCGACGAAGGCCTTGGCGATCGCGCCGGCGGCGGCGATGAGCCCGAAGGCGAGGGTCGCCCCGAGCAGGAACATGGCGAGGGCGAGGCGCGGGCTGCGGCCGCCGGTCGGGGGCGACGCGGTTTCGGACATGGGATCCTCCCGGGGGAACGCGGCCGGGCTCCGCCCGGCGGCTGCCGATCAGGCATGGGTTGGCGTTCGCGCGGCCCACCGCCGCGCACGCGACCGGAGATCGGCGTGCGGCGGGCGGGAAGCCCAGACTTTCCGGGTACGATTTTCCCTCGCCTCCGGAGGCCGCCCGCGATGAAACCCGTCCGTCCGCAGCTGCTTGTCATCCTGGCCAGCACCCTCTTGGCCACCCTCGCCGGCTGCCGCGGCGCCGGGCCCGAGTTCACGCCGCCCGCGGGCCCCTCAGCCCTCGTCGAGAAGGTCGGCTCGCGGTCGTTCGTCCTGCGGGCGAGCGCCGGCACCGGATACGAGTGGACCGCGACCTCGTCCGACCCTGCGGTCGCCTCGGTCGGGCCGGCCGAGAAGCGGGATCTCGAGACTTCCGGCCCAGGCTACGGCGGGCGCCGCGTCGGCGGACCGATGGTGTGGGTCTTCCCCGTGACCTTCCACCGCCCCGGCAAGGCCACCATCACCTTCGCCCTTGCCCGCCCGTGGGAGAAGGACACGCCGCCCGCCGAGGCCAGCACCGTCGAGGTGACCGTCGAATGAACCCGCTTCGCATCCTCATCGCCTCGTCCTTCGTCCTCGTCTCCGCCTGCGGAACCTCCGGCAAGGCGATTCCCGCCAGCGAGACGGTCGTCGAGCTCGTGAACGAGCAGGCGGGCCTCGACCTTGACCTCGGCGAGGCGGTCGCGCTCGTGCTGCCGCCCTCGACCGGAGGCCCGTGGCGGCTCGCGTCGGATACGCCGCGGGCCGTCGCCCTCAGCCGGTTCCAGCCGGTCCGGGTGCAGCCCGGAGACGGTCTCGCGGAAGGCTCATGGTGGGTCGGTGCGATCGGGGCGAGGTCAGGCACCGACCGACTCGTCTTCACCACCGTGCCGGTCGGGGGGGAACCCGAGAGCGGCCAGTTCCGCGTGGTGAACGCGATCGTCGAGCGTTCGCTTCGCGAGCGACCTTGATCGTTTGCAGGGCTTTCCGGCTCAGGTCTCGGCGACGGCCGCCCTGATCGCGGCGACGAGCTCGG
>JBEIUL010000175.1:0-5592 GCA_040374395.1 Phycisphaeraceae bacterium | reverse complement strand
GTGCCGCTGCTCGGGCGGCGAGCCGGTGCTGTTCACGCGGGATCCCGCGGGGATCGACCGGGGCTCGCGGCGGAAGATCGTCGACGCGATCGTCGACCTGAACCGGCAGGCGGCGGCGACGACCGGCGACCCCGAGACGCTGACGCGGATCTCCCAGTACGAGCTCGCCTACCGCATGCAGATGTCGGTGCCCGACGCGATGGACATCTCGCGCGAGCCGCCCGAGATCCTGGCTGAGTATGGGGCCGAGTACGGGGCCGGGCCGGGCAAGCCGCTCTTCGCGAACGCCTGCCTGCTGGCGCGGCGGCTCGTCGAGCGCGGGGTGCGGTTCGTGCAGCTCTTCGACTGGGGCTGGGACGGCCACGGCACGAGCCCGACCGACGACCTGCTCACGCAGCTGCCGCGGAAGTGCGCCGAGATGGACCGCCCGGTCGCCGCGCTCATCCGCGACCTGAAGCGGCGCGGGCTGCTCGACGAGACGCTCGTCTCGTGGGGCGGAGAGTTCGGTCGCACGCCGGTCGCCGAGTTCCGCAACGGGAACAAGGAGTTCCTCGGCCGTGATCACCATCCGCACGCGTTCACGATGTTCCTCGCCGGCGGCGGGACGCGGGCGGGGCTGACCTACGGCGAGACGGATGATCTCGGGTATCGCATCGTGCGTGACCCGATGCCCGTGCAGGACCTGCAGGCGACGATGCTGCACCTGCTGGGGTTCGAGCATGATCGGCTGACGTACCCGCACGCGGGCCTCGACCAGCGGCTGACGGGGGTGGCGAAGCCAGCGCGGGTGCGGGGGGAGATCCTGGCGTAGGGAAGGCCCGGAGCGACGAGGCCATGCCTCGTCGTGATCGTCACGGGATTGGATGCGCCGGATGGACCTTCCAAGACGCCGCCGGATCGTCTCGCCTGATGCCGTGCCGCCATGAGCTTCCGCGACGAGGCATGGCCTCGTCGTTCCGCGCTCTTCTCGGTCGAAGACCAGGTGCGGTCTGTTCGGGCCCGGACCTACCTCACCCCATCATCCACCGCGCCCGCCGCGCTGCCTTCCTCGGCCTCGATGAACACGTCGACGACTTGACCCGGCATCAGCGGCCTCGCGTCGCCCTCGATCGCGTAGATCGCCTGCATGACGCGGGTGTCCATGCGTTCGCCCATCTCGCCCGAGAGCGTCCGCTTCGGCGTGACCTGGGGGACCATGCGCACGAACCGCAGCGGGAACTCGCGCTTGCCGCTGCCGCGGAGCATGGCGACGGCCCGGCCGTCGGGGCGGAAGCGCCAGAGGTCGAGCTCGTCGATGTCGACCCGCACCTGCAGCGGCTCGAGGTCGCCGATGGTCACGAGCCTCGGGGCCTGCGGTCCGCTCGAGGCATACGTCCCGAGGCGGACGTCAACCTCGAGCACGGTGCCGGCGATCGGCGAGCGCACCTCGCGGCGGGCGAGGGCGCCGGCCGCGTCGTCGCGGCGGGCCTCGGCGAGCCGCACGTCGGCCTCGGCGGCGGCGCGGTCCTCGGGATACGTCCCGACCTTCGCCTGGGCGAGATCGGCTTCCGCCGCGGCAAGATCGGCGGCGGCCCGCTCGGCCGCGTAGACGAGCGAGGGCCGCTCGTTCGGGGCGAGCTCCTCGTTCGCGCCGACGCGGTCGAACCGCGCGAGGCGGTCCTTCGCGTCCGACAGCGACGCCTGCCGCGCCGCGACGAGCGCCGCGGCCCGCGCGACGTCCTCGGCCCGAGGCCTCGCGTCGAGCTGGGCGAGCTTCGCCTTCGCCGTCGCGACCTCGGCCTCGGCCACCGCGAGCTTCTGACGCACCTCGCGGGTGTCGACCGTGAACAGCAGGTCGCCCGGCTGCACCCGCTGTCCCTCGATCACCGCGACGGTCTCGACGATGCCCGCGGCGGGCGATCCGATCTCGATCGTCTCGCTCTCGGGCTCGATGGTGCCGATGCCCGCGAGGCGCGAGCGGTAGGGCGAGGCGTTCGGCTCGATCGGGATCTCCGGCGGGGGGATCGGCCTGGCCATCTGCCGGATGGTGTAGACGGTCAGGGCGATGCCGCCGATCGCGAGGGCGGGCAGGATGAGGTAGCGGAGTTTCATGCGGGCGTTCCCCCGGGGGCGAGTCGGCTCGGCGGGCCCCCCACGAGATCAATGCGGTCGATGCGGCCGTCGTCCATGTGCACGATGCGGTCGGCGAGGTCGAAGACGCGGTCGTCGTGCGTGACGACCACCACCGCCCGGTCGGGCTTGCGGCTGGTCTCGATGATGAGCTCCATGATCTTCCGCCCGAGCGGGCCGTCGAGGGCCGAGGTCGGCTCGTCGCAAACGAGGATCCGCGGGTCGTGCACGAGGCTGCGGGCGATGGCGACCCGCTGCTGCTGGCCGCCCGAGAGCTTGCCCGGCCGCGAGTGCTCGCGGCCCGCGAGGCCGACCCGCGCGAGCAGGGCCTTCGCCCTCTCGACCGCGCTCGCCACCCGCTCGCCGCGGATCACGAGCGGCACCGCGACGTTCTCGGCGATGGTCAGCTGCGGGATCAGGTTGAACGCCTGGAAGATGAAGCCGACGTTCCGGGACCGCCAGCGGGTGAGGGCCCCGCGCGAGAATGCCGGCAGGTCGTCGCCGAGCACGCGGAGCTCGCCGCCGTCGGGCGTGACGAGGCCGGCGAGGATCGAGATAAGCGTGGTCTTCCCGCAGCCCGACGGCCCGACGAGGTAGGTCATCTGCCCGTAGCGGCACTCGAGGTCGGCCCCGCGGAGGGCGACCACCGCGTTGTCGCCGCGACCGTAGGTCTTGGTGACCCCGCGGCAGGAGACGGCGAACGCGTCGGGGGTCGGGCCGCTCACGTCAGCTCCGGAAGACGTCGGCCGGGTCGAGCCGGGCGACGGGAATCATCGAGATCATCGCGGTGCCGATGCAGATGAGCATCACCGCGACGCCGGTCGCCGCCGCGACCTGCCAGACGAGGAGGAACGCGAGCTTCCCGCCCGAGGCGTTCAGCCCGAACGCCGCGACCGCCCCGAGCCCGATGCCGACCCCGAGGAACCCCGCGGTCAGCGCCTGCAGCGAGACCATCCCGAGCAGCCGCGGCGTCGAGAGGCCCATCGCCTTCATCGCCCCGAAGTACCGCAGGTTCTCGAGCGTGAAGTTGTAGAACATCTGCCCGGCGATCGCGACGCCGACGAGGAAGCCGAGGCCGATCGCGATGCCGAAGTTGATCGGGATGCCGGTCTGCCGCACCCAGTACCAGATGGTCTTCCACGCGTACTCCCGCGGCAGGTACGCGTCGAGGCCGGTCTCGGCCTTGATGCGGGCGGCGAGCTCGGCATGGTCGACGCCGTCCATCGCCTTCACGAGCACCATCGACGCGATGCGACGGTTCGCGGGGGCGAACTCGCGGGCCCGGCTGAAGGTCGTGTAGAGCACCGGGGCGCTCTGGAAGGTCTGCGTCGTCTCGCAGATCCCGACGATCTCGGCCCGCCGCTCGTTCAGCTCGAGCACGTCGCCGATCCCGAGCGGCCGCGTCGGCTCGCCGGGCCGCAGCGGCTCGGCCCGGCTCTGGCCGACGGGCAGCGACGCGGGAGCCTTGATCTTCTTGCCGAGCTCGGCGGTGTTGATGATGACGGTGTCCGGCCGCCGCAGGTCCTCGACGTGGCCGGCGATCATCCGCGGCGGCCCCGCGATCAGGGTCGCGTCGTCGATCCCGATGATGTCGCAGGTCTGCCGCGTGCCGTCGGGCAGCTGCGTCGAGAGCAGCGACTTGAAGAGGGGGACGGCCCAGGCCACGCCCGAGACGCTGCGGACGCGCTCGGCCTCGGTCGCCCGCAGCGGCTTCTGGTCGTCGACGAAGAGCTGGGCGGGGTCGACCACCCACAGGTCGGGCTGCGGCGTGTCGCGGATGAACCCGAAGGTCCGGCTCATCAGGCCGGTGAAGATCGACGCCTGCTGGGCGATGAGCAGCGTCGCGAAGATGAGCCCGAACAGGATGCCGTAGAACTTCGCGACATCCCCGAAGAGCATCTTCAGGGCGAAGAGCTTCACGCCGTGCCCTTCTTCGCCTTCCGGGCCTCCCGCCAGCCCTTCCAGACCTCCCAGACGATCGGCAGCACGCTGACCACGATGATCGCCATGATCACCTTGCTGAAGTGGTCACGCACGAACGGCAGGTTCCCGAAGATGTAGCCCGCCCCGACGAAGAGCACGATCCACAGGAACGCCCCGAAGACGTTGTAGAAGAGGAACTTCCCGTAGTCCATGCTGCCGACGCCCGCGACGAAGGGGGCGAAGGTGCGGACGATCGGCACGAACCGGGCGAGGATGATCGCCTTGCCGCCGTGCTTCGCGTAGAACGCCTGCGTCTTGTCGAGGTGTTCCTTCTTCAGGAAGCGGTACTTCCCGCTCAGGGCGGGCGGGCCGATCCACTTCCCGACGTGGTAGTTCAGGGTGTCGCCGATCACCGCGGCGACGAAGAGCAGGAGACCGAGCCCCCAGACGTTGAGGTCGCCGATCGCCGCGACGGTTCCCGCCGCGAAGAGCAGCGAGTCGCCGGGCAGGAACGGCGTGACCACCAGTCCCGTCTCGCAGAAGACGATCGCGAAGAGGCTCGCGTAGATCCAGAAGACGCCGATCTGGTCGATCAGGCCTTTGAGGCCGTCCGGCGTCGTGAAGGTCTTCCACCAGCCGGAGAACCACGTGAGGAAGTCGGAGAGGAGTTCCACGGGGCGGCGAGTATAGCCCGCGCCCGGGCGTCAACCGCCGGCTGGCTGGCCCTTAGAGCCGGGCTTCGCGATCAACAGGCTCAGGACGAGCGAGCATCCGAGGATCACCACGATGACCCCGAGTGACCACTTGGCCAGTTCGCTCTTGTCCTCGACCATGCCCTCGAGGATCGTCATCTTGACCCCGACGAACGAGAGCACGATCCCGAGCCCCCACTTGAGCATCCAGAACCGGTCCATCGCCCCGGCCAGCAGGAAGTAGATGGAGCGGAGGCCCAGGATCGCGAAGACGTTCGAGGTGAAGACCACGATCGGCTCGCGGGTCACCCCGTAGACCGCGGGGATCGAGTCAACCGCGAAGATCACGTCGGTCATCTCGACCGCGAGCAGCGTGACGAACAGGGGGGTGGCCAGCCAGCGGCCCGACTCGCGGACGAAGAACGACGAGCCGCGGTACCCGTCGGTCACCGGCAGGAACTTCCGCAGGAACCGGATGAACGGATTCCGCTCGGGATCGGGCCCGCCGTCGTCCTTGGTGAGCAGCAGCTTCACGCCGGTCAGGAACAGGAAGATCCCGAAGATCCAGACCACCCAGTGGAACTGGAGCAGGAATGCCCCGGCCCCGATGAAGATCGCCCGGAAGATCAACGCCCCGAGGATGCCGTAGAAGAGGACGCGATGCTGCAGGGTCGCCGGCACCGCGAAGTACTGGAACAGGACGAGGAAGACGAACAGGTTGTCGACCGAGAGCGACGCCTCGAGCAGGTAGCCGGCCACGAACTCGAAGGTCAGGCGGCTGGCGGCGACCGCCGGTTCGCCGTAGCCGCTCGCCGCGAGGGCCGCGGCCATCTCGGGTTTCGCCAGTTCGCGGTCGATCCAGAGCCAG
>JBEIUL010000434.1:0-2489 GCA_040374395.1 Phycisphaeraceae bacterium | reverse complement strand
TCATCGCCGACGGCACGCCGATCCTCGAGACCGATCCGGATCCGGCGAAAGCCGACTCGATCCGGCAGTCGATCGAGGTCCGCAGTGTTTCGCTTCGCGCCGACCGTGGCCCGGATCCGTGGCTCGACCTCGTGCTCGGCGTGCCGGTCCGCTCCCGCGTCGATCCAGTTCCCGATCTTGCGTTCGAGATCTTCCTGCGACCCGAAGGCGGCGGGCGGGAATGGCCCATCGGCTCGTTCGCCCTCGCGGCCGATACCGGGTACTCGGGGAACGCGGGTGCCGCCTGCCCCGGCATCGTGCCGGGACGCCACGAACTGGTGTTGCGTCCGTCGGTCGAGGTCGCCGAGAGATCCGGACCGGACCTGGTCCGCCCGTGGACCGGCGGCGAGATCGTGATCCCGGTCGGGATCGAGCGGGCGAAGGAGTGAGGTCGTCGCGGAAAGACGGGGCCGAGCTTCGTCGCGAACGCTGATGTCGCGTCGGTTGGTGGCAGGACGTCGTGCCCGCGACGAGCGCGTCTCGCGACACGAGATTGGGCGTGCATGCGCGGCGGGGCATGGCCCCGCCCTCCAGGCGCGCGCTGACGCCCCGGGATCCCGCCCGGGGCGTCGAGCGTCCCTTCACTCCCTCTCAGAAGGTCCAGTTGGCCAGGAGATTCGCGAGGTCGACCGCGTCGACGACGCCGTCGTGGTTGAAGTCGGCCTCGCCGGTGCCGCCCCAGTCGCCGAGGAAGAGGGTGAGGTCGGCCGCGTTCACCTCGCCGTCGTGGTTGAGGTCGCCGATCAGCAGCGGCGGCGGGCCGATCGTCCCGTCGTCGGCGATGCGGCCGGCGAAGAGGTCGTGGTCCCCCTGCCACGCGAGGACCGTGCCGTAGGTGTCGGCCGGCGAGGCGACCAGCCGCGACTTCGAGGTCGCGTCGGTCGCGAAGGCGACCTTCCACTCGGGCGAGCCGTCGAGATCCAGGTGGGCGGCCCACGCGACCGAGAGCGACGGCGACGAGAAGTTCACCCACGAGATGCCGACGGAGGATCCGAACCGCAGCGGCGCCCCGACCTCGCGGTCGTACACCACGCCCTTCTCGAACGGGGCGTACTCGTCGACCATGACACCATCGACACCCCACTGCCGCGTGCCGTCAGCGCCGAGGCATTGCGCCCCGATGCCGAACCAGACGATGCCCTCGATCGGTTCCGAGTAGGCGTTGAAGAAGACGACGAGCCGCCCGTCCTCGCGAAGGATGGGCTGCGGCTCGGTGCGATGCACCGCCGCGATCGTGCCTCCGAAGTCATGCACGGGGTTCAGCGAGACCGCGACGCCGTTCGTGCCCCAGAGCATCGCGCCCTCGGCATCCATCCGCTGGGCCCGGGCGTTCAGCGGCTCGACGGTGTACCAGGTGAAGTACGCCCCGCCCTCGCCGTCGGGCAGGAAATCGGGGAAGTGGCCCATCTGCAGGCTGCCCTTGCCGAAGACCGCGACGCCCTCGGTGCCCCACGGGCGGCTGCCGCCGGGCTCGATGCGGTGGGCATGGAGCACCCGCGGACCCTCGAACGATTCCGAACGTACCGTCGACAGGAACACCGCGCCGTCCGAGGCCGGCTGAAGCCCGGCGCACATCTGCGAGTACCCCTTCTCCTCGACCAGCAGCTCGAACAGGAACGACGGCGTGCCATGGTCAGGCTCGAACCGCTGCACGGCGGTGGCGTCGTCGACCGCGGTCGCGGCCCAGACGTAGCCGTCGCCCGTGACGATCACGCGGCCGTTCCCGAGCGTTCCCGCCGGGCCCTGGCCGAACGTCTGCGACCATACGACGAGGCCGTTCTCGTCGACCTTCGTGACCTTCTGGACGTGCTCGCCTCCCCCGTTCGCGGAGACGTTGTAGGTCAGGTAGGCGTTCCCCTCGACGTCGCTCGCCAGGCTCCAGTCGACCGTCGAGATCAGGTCGCGATCCTCGACGAGCACCGGACCGCCCCAGATCGAAGTCCCGGTCGGGTCGAGGCAGTCGAGCCAGACGTCGTACCCCGGACCGGAGAAGTACCCGACGAGCTGACGGCCCTCGTCGCCGATGGCGATCTTCGGCTGCACGTCGCCGAAGGGCGTGGCCCGCAGCGCCATGGGCGTTGCGGGATCGGTCGAGTAGTGGGCGAACGCGTTCGGAGCGAAGGCCGCGACCGCGACGGTGGCGTGCAGGGCGTGGAAGAGGATGTCGGCATGGTGTTCGCGCATGGCGAACGACCGTAGGGTCGCGGATTGCCCGCGTCGCATCGCACGGGCCGACGCGGCGCGCATCGCGTCACGCTGCTGCGGAAGCGTTCCGCACGTTCAGCCTGGCGGGCTCACCCCGGCGGCGCGGATCGCCGCCGCCCGTCGTCGCGGCGCACCGTGACCTTCCGCCCGCGGAGCGTCGCCCCGCGGAGGGCCCGGATCACCCGCTCGACATCGGGCGCCGGCAGCTCGACCAGCGAGAAGCCGTCGGCGATCTCGATGTCGCC
>JBEIUL010000327.1:0-3562 GCA_040374395.1 Phycisphaeraceae bacterium | reverse complement strand
CTTCGCGATCGCGACCACGTCGGAGGCGTAGAAGTAGAGCCCGGTCACCGCGTAGTTCGACTTCGGGGCCTTCGGCTTCTCCTCGATGCTGCGGGCGCGGCCGTCGGCGTCGAACTCGACCACGCCGTAGTCCTGTGGGTTGTTCACGCGGTAGGCGAAGACGGTGGCGCCCGAGGTCCGGCCCGCCGCCGAGGCGAGGCGCCGCTGCAGCTCGGTGCCATAGAAGATGTTGTCGCCGAGGACCATCGCGCTCGGCGACCCGTCGAGGAACCGCTCGCCGATGAGGAACGCCTGGGCGAGACCCTCCGGCCGCGGCTGGGCCTCGTACGAGAAGGAGATGCCCCACTGCTTCCCGTCGTCGAGCAGGGCGCGGAACGCCGCCTGGTCCTGCGGCGTGGTGATGATCAGGATCTCCCGGATGCCCGCGAGCATGAGCATCGAGAGCGGGTAGTAGATCATCGGCTTGTCGTAGACCGCGGTGAGCTGCTTGCTCACGGCGCGGGTCAGCGGATAGAGCCGGGTGCCCGAGCCGCCGGCGAGGATGATGCCCTTTCTCGTGGTGGTCATGCGCGTCCCTTGTCCGACCGGAGCTCGGCCAGGCCGGACTCGATCCTCGCCCTCCGATCGATGGCCGACCGCTCGACCACGACGGATTCCGCCGAGATCCGCTCGATCTCGCGCAGGGCCCGATCGACCGACTCGGCGCGGCCGGCGGCGAGCTCGACCTCGGCCGTGGTGAGCCAGGCCTCGAGCGAGTTGCGGTCGGAGGCGACCGCGCTCGCCGCGACGCCGCGGGCGCCCGGGAAATCACCGATCGCCATGAGCAGCTGGGCGCGGGTGTCGAGCAGGAAGACCTGGCCGCGGCCGGCTCGGATCGCGCGATCGACCGTACGCAACCCGCGGCTTCGGTCTCCGCCCTCGTCCACGTCGATCGCGGCCGCGTTGTTCAGGGCGTACAGGTACTGCAGCCGGATCGACTCGAGTTCCGGGGCGAGGGAACCGGATTCGGACGCCTCGAACTGGGCGATGAGGGCCGGAGGGATGGCCGAAGCGAACGCCTCGAAGGCCGAGATCGCCTCGCCGTCGCGTCCCTCGGCGGCGAGGAGGTCGGCGCGGAGGATGGTGGCCATGGGCGAGGCGGCGAGGTCGGCAGGCAGCCCGTCGAGAATCGAACGGGCCTCGGTGACGGCCGGGGAAACTCCCCGGGCGGCCACCGCCGCGTACTCCGCGGCGATGCCCAGCCGGGCACCCGGCGACAGCGACGCGAGGGCAACGCGATCCAGCATCGCCTTGGTCTCCTCGGCGAGCCGGCCGCGGGCGCCGCGGGTCCATCCCCTCAGGATGACGTCGTTGGCCGCGTTCGGGATGGCGATCTCCGCGGCGGGATCGACCTGACCCGACGCGAGATAGGCCAGCACGAGCATCTGGAGGGCTTCCGCGTGACGCCCGGGATCGGACCGCATGAGCGATGCGTGCGGGAGCAGCAGCGAGACCGATTCGGCGGGATCGCCGGCGAGCGAGAGGTTCGCGAGGAGCGTGTCCGCGTCGATGGTGTTCTCGGGCACGAGGCGACGCCAGGCCTTCGCCGCCTCCTTCGCGTCCTCGACCCGGCCGACTTCGGCCAGGAGCGATGCCGCCATCGCCGCGATGTCCGGATCGGAGGGCAACCGGCTGACCGCGCGACGCGCGAGCCGGATCGCGTCATCGACCCGGCCGGCGTCGAGGTAGAGGCTCACCGCGAACGTCCAGCCCTCGGCGAAGAGCGGATGGTTCTCGGTGAGTTCGACGGCCCGACCGAGGGTCTCGTCCGAAAGCCGCAGCTCGTCGCCGTCACCGCCGGCCGACCGCAGCACCTCGAGCAGGTCGGTCCACTCAGGTCGAGTGCGACCGAGCCGGTCGAGAAGGTCGCCGGCCGACGCCCGACGGCTCCGCTCGGCGACCATCAGGCTGGCCGCCATGCCGAGCAGGCTCTCGTTCTCGGGAAAACGCGAGAGCCCCTCCTCGGCGATGCGGAGGGCCTCCTCCGGGTCGCCCCGTCGCAGCGCCTGCTGCGCGAGCACCGCGACGATCCGCGGATCGGAGTCGGCCACGCGGGACACGAGCCGGTTGACCTCGCCGATCGATTCCTCGGTGCCGTAGATCGACTCGAGCCTCAGCAGGAAGATGATCCGGTCGGCCTCGGAGAGGACGGGATTGGCGCTCTCCGCGTCGGTCCGGATGACCTGGCGACCCTCCTCGACCCGACCGAGCCGGGCGAGGAACTCGGCGTACGCCTGGAGGGCCACGCCGCTGCGACCGGCCCGGGTCGCGGCCTGGCGGTAGGCGGTCTCCGCGGCGGTGATGCGGCCGGCGGCCCGGTTCGCCTCGGCGAACGCGAGCAGGTCGGCCTCGCCGCCGGTCTGTCCCGAGAGCCGTTCGAGGGCGGGAATCGCCTCGACGAACGCGCCCTGGCTCAGGAGCAGCCGGGCGCCGCGGCGCGACGCGTCCTGGTCGTTCCCGGTGAGCCGCAGGTACTGCTGCAGGTAGCGGGTGGCGTCAACCGTGTTCCCGGCCTTCTGCAGCAGGATCACGAGTTCGGGATACAGCGACGTCTCGCGGGGCTGGAGGTCGACGGCCCTCGCGAGGAAGGCCGAGGCCCGAGACCAGTCCGGCGGAAGGCTCGCCGAGAGCAGGCGGGCGAGGAGGATCAGGGTCGCGGGCGAGTTCGGATTCAACCGCAGGAGCTGGTTCACCGCCACGGTGGCGTTCGCGAGCGCCTTCGCGTCGCCCCGCTGGAACGCGAGGACCCGTGAAGCCTCGGCAAGCACCACCTGCTGCGAGTCCTCGCCGCCGGCGGATCGCAGACCCTCGATCGCCTGCCGGACCAGGGCCTCGTCGGTCCACGCGACGGTCTGTCCGAGCACGAACGGCGCCGCCTCGGGGTCGCCTTCCGCCGCGGAGAGGTACCGAGAGAGCAGCCCGACCGCCTGCGGATCCTCGCGGAGGGACGCGATGCGCGCGGCCTGACGGAGCGCGATGGGAAGCCTCGCATCTGCTTCCGGAATGCCCGAGACGATCGATAGCGAGTCCTCGGCCGCGCGGTTCAGCTCGTCCCGGGCGATGAGCAGGTCGACGGCCGCGAGCCGGACCTCGAACGAGTCGGGCTCGACCGCGGGGTGCCGTTCTTGCAGCCGCTCCACTCCTTCCAGCTCTCCTCCCTCGATCAGGGGTCCGACCGTGCCGCACACGGCCGGCACGACCGGGCGGTCGCGGCCGGCCGCCTCGATGGCCACGTCGAGGGCCTCCTCGCTTCGGCCCTCGTCGACGAGCGCCACCACGTACGGCACCAGGATGGAGGGATCGCGATCGAGGGTCTCGTAAACCTGCTCGAGGATGAGCGAGGCGGTGAGTCCCCTCGGCAGCGTCGGGTCGACCATCGACGGCACCCGGCCCTCGCGGCTGAGGGCCGAGATGGCCTCGGCGAACCCGATGTAGGCGAGCGTGCTTCGCGGATGGCGCAGCACGACCTCACGGGCGATCCGGAACGCGTCGTCGGTCGCCCCGGACCGGAGCGCCGCGTGCG
>JBEIUL010000172.1:0-5639 GCA_040374395.1 Phycisphaeraceae bacterium | reverse complement strand
TCGCCGCGACCGGCCGCGAGCTCGTGCCCGTCGAGACCGACGCCTGGATCACCTACGCCGACGCCGGCACCAAGTCCGCGGCGATGCTCGGCGTCCGGCTCGATCCGCTCGTCGCCGTCGCGGCCAGCGTCCTCGGCCAGAAACCCGACTGGCAGCCGTTCGTCGCGAAGGGCGTGGTCGTCGCGCTTTCCGACGCCGACGTGTTCCGGCTTTTCGAGGCCAGCGCCTTCCGCCAGCAGGCCGGCCCCGACGATCGTCGCTTCACGCACTACGACGGTCCCCACGCGATCGTCTCGCTGCGGATCGATGGCCTGGCCGAGCGGCAGGTCGAGGAACTCGCGACCCGAGGCGGCGCGAGAGCGATCCTGCATCGGACCGTCGGCCCGACTCGCCTGCCCCCGTGGGCGAACGAGGGCGTCGCCGACCTCATCGCCGTGCGGGCCCTCGGCGTGCGGCTTCCGGGCACCGTCGACGAGGAACCGCTGCACCTGCGGCTCGAGGGGCGGCTGCGCGAGAAGGGGCTCGTGATCCTGCGGAACGACCCGACCGCGACCGCGGCGTTCGCGATCGACTCGTACTCCGACCCGAAGGTCGACGCCGCGCTCCCCGCGATCGAGGCGGTCGGCTTCCTCCTCGCCGTCCGCCTGCACGAGCGTTCGCCGTCGTCCTTGGCCGAGTGGATCGGCCTCGTGAAGGGCGGAACGCCGTGGAAGGACGCCTTCCGTGAGGCGTTCGGCCAGCGGTTCGAGTCAGCGGTCGACGAACTCGTCCGCTGGCACCGGACCAACGATTGATCCGGGATTGATCCGGGATTGATCTGGGATGGACCGGGACCGGACTCGCGATCCTCGCTCACGCCGGCACTTCGACGAGGCGGCCGTCCACCAGCCGCACGCGGCGGTCGGCGCGGGCGGCGATCGCGGGATCGTGCGTCACCATCACGACCGTCAGCCCCGCACGATGCCGCTCGGCGAGCGCGTCGAGGATGCCCTCCCCGGTCTTCGCGTCGAGATTGCCCGTCGGCTCGTCGGCCAGCAGCACCCGCGGATCGTTCGCGAGGGCCCGCGCGATCGCGACCCGCTGCCGCTCGCCGCCCGAAAGCTCCGCCGGCCGGTGGGCGAGCCGATGGCCGAGGCCGAGGCTCTCGAGCAGCGTTCTCGCCTTGCGGCGCGACGCCGGACCCTGCCCGCGAAGCCAGCGGAAGCCGACCATCGTGGGGATGGTCGCGTTCTGCAGGACCGTCAGCTCGGGCAGCAGGTGGTAGAACTGGAAAACGAAACCGACGTCGCGGTTGCGATACGCGTCGAGCGCCCACGCCGACGCACGGTCGATCCTCGCGCCGAGGAACCGCACCTCGCCCGCGCCGCCGCGATCGGGCCGGTCGAGGCCGCCGAGAAGATGCAGCAGCGTGCTCTTGCCCGAGCCGCTCGCCCCGAGCACGGCGACCCACTCGCCGGAACGGACCGCGAGCGACGCATCCCGAAGCACCGGCACGTCGACCCGTCCGAGCCGGTAGGTCTTGCTCAGGCCGCTCCCCTCGAGGATCACGTCGCCCCGCTCACTCATAGCGGAGGCTCCGGATCGGATCGGTGTCGGCCGCGCGGGCCGCGGGCACCGCGGCGCCGATCACGCTGAAGAGGGTCGCGAAGCCCATCGTGAACAGGGCGTTGCGGACGTCGACGTGGTTCGGGATGCGGCTGAAGTAGTAGACGCTCGGGTCCCAGATCAGCACGCCCCGGTGCTGCGACAGGATGAAACCGAGGCCTCCGAGCAGCAGGGCCCCGATGATCCAGAGCAGCGACGAGAGGAACGAGCCCCGCACCGTCGCCACGATCGCGGCGACGATGCTCGCGGCCGAACGGGGGTAGATCGCGCTCCACCGGGCTGCCGGCGCCGGCTGCCCGATGAGCTCGTGGATCTCGTTGATCTTCCCGACGATCAACGTCGAGAGGCCGAAGCCGCCGAGCGAGCCGAGCACGCCGATCACGAGCCCGTAGACGAGGAAGATGGACAGGATGCCGGTCCGCCCCGCCCCGACCGCCCGCAGGATCCCGATGTCGCGGGTCTTCTCCTGCACGATCGACCAGAAGATCGCGAGCACCAGGCCCGCACACACGATGTACACGAGCGAGAAGAGCACCTGCATCAGGCCGCGCTCCTTCTCGACCGGGCCGATGAGATCCTGCAGCCGCTCCTCCCAGGTCATCGCGAACGCCCCGGGCGGCGGCTTCACGAGCTTCGCCTGGTCGTCGAAGGCCCGGCGGGTCCAGTCGGCGTAGGCGAACTCGACCGCGTCGCGGGCCTGGTTCGGCGTGTAGCCCTCGGCCGCCTTCACGAGGATCGTGGTTGCCCGCGCCGGCGACGTGCCGAGCCGCTTCGGACGTCCGCCGTCGTCGAGCTCGCCGTCGCGGGCGTAGAGCGGGGCGGGGGCGAGCCGGAGCATCTCCTGCGCCTCGGCGAGCGGGATGAGCACCCGCTGGCTGTCGATCTGGAAGACGCCGGTGCGGAACTCGTTGACGATCTTGAACGGTTTCTTCTTCTCGACGTCGATCGAGCCCGACTCGCTGACCGGGACGAGCGTCAGCACGACGCCGGTCGGCTCGGCCGGCATCCAGTGGCCGGCGTCCTGCTCGCCCGAGAAACGTCCCATCGTGCGATAGGTGCCGTCCTTCTGCCGCCGGTTGAACGGAGAGATCTCGATGCCGAGGACGATGCCGGGCGAGCCGTCGGGCTTCCGCATCGCCATCGCGTCGGCCTCGGCGTCGTAGGCCTCCTCGAGCCGCGGGTCGTCGGGCATCATCGCCCCGGCCTCCTCGGCGGTCGGCTTCTTCCAGTAGAGGAGGTCGCGGAAGTCGACGACGCGGGCGAGGCTCTCCGGTTCGACGCCCCACACCTGCACCGTCTCGACCTTGTTGCCGCCGCCCGGCATCCGGTACGGCATGCGGAGGAGGCCGAAGGTCTCGATGACCGGCGAGGCGGCCTCGACCTCGGGCAGCGCCTCGAGCTCGGCGATGAGCTCGGGGTAGTCGGGGATGCCCACGATGTCCCAGCTCAGCACGACGTCGCCGACCAGCGTGCGGCCCGAGTTCCGCACCATGTCGAGGAAGCCGCTCATCACGCTCACCACGACGATCACGAGGGCCACGCAGAGGGCCACCGCGGCGACGGCGATGAAGGGGATGACCCGCGAGGTGAGGTAGCGGGCGACCAGCAGCGACTGGTACATCGGGGAGGGGAGTGTAGGGGCGGGTACGATCCCCCGCGAGCCAATCAATGCGAATCCTCCTCACCAACGACGACGGCATCACCGCCCCCGGCATCGCGGCCCTGCACGAGGGGCTCCGCGGACTCGGCGAGATCGTGACCGTGGCCCCGGCCACGGTGCAGAGCGCGACCAGCCACCGGATCACCTTCCACCAGCCGCTGCTCGCCCGCGAGGTCGAGGTGAACCCGTCGATGCGCGGCATCGCGATCGAGGGCAGCCCCGCCGACTGCGTGAAGGTCGGCCTGCGGGCGATCTGGCCCGAGAGGTTCGGGGCGGGCTCGCGGCCCGACGTGGTCATCAGCGGGATGAACTCGGGCGCGAACGTCGGGATCAACGTGATCTACTCGGGCACCGTCGCGGCCGCGGTCGAGGCGGCGTTCCTCGGGGTGCCCGCGATCGCGGTCTCGCTTCACCTCGGCAAGGACCAGCCGCACTGGACGCGGGCGGCCGAGATCGCCCGCATGGCGATCGACCGCGTGTTGGCCCATCCGATCGACCCGCATTCGGTGATCAACGTGAACGTGCCGAGGACCACCGCGGCCGACGCGCCGATGCCCTCGATCCGGGTCGTCTCGATGAACACCGCGGCGGGCGTCGACGGCTACGAGCAGCGGACGGGACCGGCCGGGCAGCGGTACTTCTGGCCGACCGGCAACGGCATGGAGTTCGTGCATACCCGCGACGACACCGACGTCGAGGAGCTCATCAAGCGGCACGTCACGGTCACGCCGCTCTCCTACGACCTCACCGACCACGCCCGGATCCGGACCTGGCGCGAGCGGCTCGGCGACCGCGGCTGAACGACGGCCGACCTCAACTTCAGGCGAGATCGCCGAGGGCTCCGCGGGTTCCCGAGCGGCGGAGCAGCTCGGCGACGCGGTCCCTGCCGGGCAGCGAGCTCTTCTCGACGCTCTCGACCAGCGCCGCGTTCTCGCGGTCCTTCTCGAGGTAGCGGCGGGCGAGCTCGGCGGTCTCGGCGGGACCGAGGCCGGTGAAGAAGTCGATGCCCTCGCGGTAGGTGATGTTCGCCGCGAGTCGCTTGGCCTTCAGCCAGGTGAGGTAGGTCGCGGGGATCCGCTCCCGGATCCGCTTCCCCGCGACCTCGACGAGCGTCGGCGGGAGATGCTCCTCGACGAGGGCCTCGGCGAGCGTCCGGCTCGCCTCGGGCCACTCGGGAAGGGCCGCGGCGATCGCGACGGCCGCCGCGTTCATGACCTTCGAGATCCGCACCGAGAGCTCGGGCAGCGGCACCGTCGGGTGGCGGCGGCCCTCGGCGAGCAGGAGGTCGGCCTCCTGACGGGCGAGGTCGCGCAGCCGCACGAGGACGTCGTTCACGTAGCGGTCCTTGATCGCGAGGAACTCCTCGTCGCTCAGGACCATGCACGCGTCGATCTCGAAGCTCGAGCAGATCACGCCGCACTTGTTCGCCGAGGAGTCCTTCATGATCAGGACGCCCTCGCCCGAGAGGGCGGTGCGGGCCTCGGGCGTCAGGAAGAGGTTCGCCCCCTCGACGACGATCGGGCTCGACGGCTTGCCGTCGACGAGGAAATGCCGCCAGTTCGACTCGTTGATCGTCGCGGGGCGGCCGCCTCCGGGGACGAACGCGTCGGCGACCACCCGGTCGTGCAGCGTGTTCCGCAGGCGGACGCCGTCCGGCTCGTCGGCCGAGGTGATGCGTCCGCGCTTCCCGAGCCGGGTGCGGTCGAAGGCCGCGATGGGCAGGCCCTCGCGGAAGAGCCGCAGGAGCTCGGCGTGGTCGAGGCCGTCGGGATCCTCGCCCGAGCCGCTGCCGTCGGCGATGCCCACGATGCGGGCGTTCGCGCCGTAGTCGCGGTCGAGGATGCGGATCATGTTGCCGGCGACGTCGCCGTCGGGGCCGCCGGTGAGCTTGACGGTGAAGGGCCGCTTCCGCGGGTCGATCCCGCGGGCCAGGAGAGCCCGCTCGAGGAACACGTTCACGCCCTCGCTCGTCACGCCGTAGGTCTTGTGGTTGATGCCGGCGCCGGGCTTGCTCGACATGAAGGCGGTCGGCATGCCGTACTTCCGCACGCGGGCCCGTTCGACGATCCACTCGATGTGGTCGGGCGTGATGTTCTCGTCGGGGCCGAGGTAGATGAACTCCTCGCGGCCGAAGCGGTCGATGACCAGCTTCCGCACCTCGGGATCGGGCGTGATGAGGTCGAGGATGCCGTCGACGAAGCCCTTCACGCAGCGGGTGATGTCCTCGCCCGGATGGACGAGGATGGCGCACTTCTCGCCGCCCTCGGGAATGTCCTTGTTCTTCAGCTGCTGCGCCCACGAGAGGCCGTAGACCTCGTCGAAGAGCCGTTCGCCCTCGCGGGTCCACTGCGACTCGCTCGCGGTGCGGATGACG
>JBEIUL010000303.1:0-3789 GCA_040374395.1 Phycisphaeraceae bacterium | reverse complement strand
GGCGCTCGCGGCGCTGGTCGGGCTGCCGCCCGACGGCGTGTGGCGCATCGTCGTCGGCGATGCGGTCGCCGGCGACGCGGGCTCGCTCGCCCTCGCGTGCCTCGAGCTGTCGGTGTCGCCCGACTGCAACGGGAACGGCACGCCCGACGCGAACGACATCGCCTCGGGAGCGAGCGTCGACACCGACGGCGACGGCGTACCCGACGAGTGCGACTGCAGCTCCGACATCGATGGCGACGGCGACGTCGACGCGGCCGACCTCGCGGCGATCCTCGCGGCGTGGGGCCCCTGCTCCGGCTGCCCCGCCGATCTCGACGGAGACGGGGCCGTGGCCGCCACCGACCTCACCTCGCTGCTCGCGGGTTGGGGCGACTGCGGGCAGGGCTGATCAGGCAAGACCGCGGCACGTGCGGCGCCTGGACAACGGTCGCGCGCTCGAACCCGTCGCATTGACCCTTCGTCGCCCCACGGGGAAAATGCCGTGGCCCTGCGCCCGGATCCTTCGCATGAAAGCACGTCCCCCCGCACCGTCGCCCCAGGTTCCCGCCAACCTCGCCGCGCGGATCGTCCGCACCTCCGCCTTCCGGGGTGCGGTGCTCGCCGCGATCCTCGCCGGCGCGATCATCGTGGGCCTTGAGACGATTCCCGAGGTCGAGGGGACGCTCGGCGGGTTCCTCGCGACGATCGACGCGACCGTCCTCGCCCTCTTCGTCATCGAGGTCATCCTGAAGATCGCCGCGGAAGGACGTCGGCCATGGCGTTACTTCCTCGATCCGTGGAACGTGTTCGACTTCGCGGTGACCGCGGTCTGCCTGCTGCCGGTCCATGCCGAGTACGCCCAGGTCCTGCGGCTCGGCCGCGTGGCCCGCAGCCTGCGGATGGTCACGGCCCTGCCCCGGCTGCAGCTGATCGTCGGGGCCCTCCTCCGGAGCCTCCCCAGCTTCGGCTGGATCACGCTCCTCCTCTTCATGCTGCTCTATTCCTTCAGCGTGATGGGCGTGTTCCTCTTCGGCGGCAACGATCCCGACCGGTTCGGGTCGCTCTGGCTGAGCATGCTGACGATGTTCGGCGTCCTCACGCTCGAGGGATGGGTCGACATCATGCGAGACCAGATGTCCGGCCTACCCCGCGACGACGGCACGCTCGCACCCGGCTCGCCGATCGCCGCCCCGGTCTTCTTCGTGAGCTTCATCCTGTCGGGCACGATGATCTTCCTGAACCTGCTGGTCGGCGTCATCGTGAACAGCATGAGCGAGATGCCGGAAACCGCCCGGCCGGACGAGGCCGCCGGGTCGGACCGGTCGCCGCTGCCGAGCCTGCACGCCCCCGGACTCGAGTCTCCCCACGAGCGGCTGCTCGCCGAGCGTCTCGCCCGCATCGAGGCGATACTCGAGGCGATGCGCGACGGGCCGCGCGGGCGAGCCTGAACGTCGACCCCGTCAGCGGGCCTTGCGCTCGATCTCGCGGATCGCCCGGCCGACGTCGCGGAAGTAGCGGGCCTTCTCCCACGCGTGGCGGAACCCCGCAACGCCGTCGAGGAAGCCGAGGCGGCGAACATACACGTCGAGAAAGTAGGCCCACGGCAGCCACCACGCCCCGAGCGAGGCGTACTTCCGCCGCTGGCGGGGCGAAAGGTCGGCCGACCCAGCCCGGCCCTCGCGCCGCAGCAACACCGTGCGGCGGGCCTCCCACGCGGCGTACTCGGCATGCTTCCGCCGCCAGTGCTCGAGCCCGCGGTCGTCTCGGTGCTCGATGCGGGCCCGGACCTCGCCGACGGAACCGGCGAGCACCGGATGCTCGTGGATCTCCATGTCGAGGTGGCTCCACCGCTCCTCGTCGATACGCTCGTACTCTCCCGCGCCGACCCGGAACAGCGCGAGCTTGCGGTTCGACTCGCCATGCCGCAGGCGTCGGCCGAGGAACCAGTTGTCGTAGTTGAGCCAGAATCCGGCGTGCGGCGTCGACGGCAGGGTCCGGGCGAGCTCGTCGCAAAAGGCGTCGTCGACCAGCTCGTCGGCGTCGAGGAAGAGGATCCACGGCGTCGCGATCGGGTGATGGCGCAGGAACCAGTTCCGCTTCTTCGGGAACGCGCCGTCCCAGCGGAAGTCGACCACCTCGGCACCCGCGGCCCGGGCGATCCCCGGCGTCCCGTCGGTCGATCCCGAGTCGATGACCGCGACCGCCGCGAAGCGACCGAGCCGCGCGAGGCACGCCGGGAGGCCGGCGGCCTCGTTCCGGGTCGGAATCGCGACGGTGACGGGCAACTTCTGCATGCCGCTTCGGTGCGGCGAAGGGTACCGCCGAACGCGGCGGCCGGACCCGCTCGCGATCCGAAGCCATCGGTAGCATGCCGGATTCCCATGTCCGCCCACCTGACGGTCCTCGCGTCGCTCGGCGTCGCCATCCTCCTCAGCCCCGAGATCCTCGTACTCGGCCTGGTCATGGCGTGCGATCGTCAGGCACCGCGGCTGTCCGCGTTCCTCTACGCGCTCGGGGCCGCCGCGGGACTCGCCCTCGGGCTCGCGATCGGATGCCTCGTGGCGCCCGCGCCCCACACCGCGGCCGCCCCGTCGCCGCCGACGTGGACCGAGTTCGCGGTCCGGCTGGCCATCGCCGCGCTCCTCGTGACGGTGGGCGTCCAGCGGGCGATCAACGCCGCGCGGGCCGCCCCCATCGACGGCGAGGCCGAGGCGGAAGGTCACGGCGTTACCTCCCGCCTCAAGGCCTGGATCGCATCGCGGCTCCCGGGCCACGGCGGCGGCGAGCTGCCGGCCGGGCGCCGAGCCATCCGCTCGCTCCTCCTAGGCTTCGCCACGATGGGCGTCCATCCGAAGTGCGTCTCGGTGGCGATCGCGGCCGGCCACCAGGCGATGCAGGTGCCCGGCGACGCCGACCGGACCCTCGCGTTCGGCGTCTTCGCGGCGATCGCGATGCTGCCGGCCGTCGCACCGTTCGCGATCGAGCTCGTGCGACCCGGCGGGAGCGCGTCGATGAAGGAATCGTGCGAGCGACTGATGCGGCGCGACGGTCGCTGGATCGTGGCGGTGATCCTGCTCGGGGCCGGCGGATACGTCGCGTGGCACGCGTTTCAGCGGATGCCGTGAGGCGACCTTGCCCCGCTCTCAAGTCAGCGGATCAAGCAGCATTCGTCCGATCAGCAAGCCGCCGCTGGACGGCCTCGGTCTTGCGGGGGCTGGACCGTCGTCCCCGGTCCGGTCGATCTCCTTCGGCGGGCCCGCTCGCCGTGCCGCCGAAGGGTGCTCGTGTCGTGGCTTCCTCATGGTTGAGTGCATTGCGTCCTCGAGTCCCGGACGGGTGTCCGAGGAAACCGGGCAGCGGACCATCCGGACGGTGACGCTTCCCGATCGGACGCATCGATCAGAGACTTCTCCTGGCCCTTCGGGCCGGTCAAGTCCCTCTTGAGGGGTGGACCTGTTCAGCGAAACCCGATGCGCCTCAACCAGCGCCGCCGTGGGCTTTCGGATCTATCCCGCATATGCAGCAGGCGGCCGTGTCCCTGCGCGGAGTCGATGCGCCGTGACTGATAACAGCGAGCCCAGGGATCGCAAAGGAGCCAAATGCGACGAATCCTGTTCTTTGCAAGAATCCGGCCCCGCGCGACCGCGAACAACCACCAACCGCGTCGCAGGCGCCGACTGCCTCACCCCCCATGACCACCATGCCGAACCAACGCAACTCCGCCACGTCAGCAGGTCTCCGTCGGTGCTCCGTCTCCGCGACGGCACTCCTCGCCTCCGCAGTCGCGCTTGCAGGCGACGGGGAGTTCAT
>JBEIUL010000486.1:0-2093 GCA_040374395.1 Phycisphaeraceae bacterium | reverse complement strand
GTGATCCCCACGCCGGCGAACAGTCCCTGCAGCGAGACGCTCGCGGTGCCCGCGTCGGCCTCGAGATCGGCGTCGAGGTAGCGGTATCCGAGCCGGGCCGCGACGTTCGGCGTCGCGTAGAGCACGAACGCCGCCTCGAGGTCGACGACCCAACCGCCGCTGCCACCCGAGAGCGGCGCCGTGGGGCCGGCGGTCGCCCCGACCTCGAGCCGCAGCGTGTCGAGCGCGCCGACGAGGTCTTTCACGTGGAAATCGACCGCGACGTCGGCCCCGAACCGCACGCCGAGCCACTGGCCGGAAAAGTCGGTCGAGAGCCCTTGCGTGCGGTCGGTGAGCGACTGCGAGAAGTCGTAGTAGCTCAGCCCGAACGCCGGGTCGATCGCGAACTCGACCCGCGGGCGGCCGTCGGGCCCGGGATTCGCGGGGGCCGGGCCGGGCTCGCTCCACGGGAACGGCTTCGCGTCGAGCGGACGCCAGAGGGCGTACGAGAGGTCGAGGCCGACGCCCCACCAGTCGGCGCTCGTCGCGAGCGAGTCGCCCGCGGCGACGTTGATGCCGCCGAACTGGAAGGCGCTCTCCGCCCCGGCGGTGCCGTCGGTCGAGAACGTGAAGCCCGAGACCGCCAGCCGCCAGCGGTCGACGGTGACGCCGAGCTCGCCGGCGAAAGCGACTTCCGAATCCGACAGCCCGATGTCGCGGGTGTCGATCGCCGCCCCGCCGCGGGTGAGGTCGCCGACCAGCCGCGGGAACCACGCGTCGGCGGCGAGGTCGAGGGTGAGCGGGCGGGCCTCGAGCGGGGCGACGGCCGCCGCCGGCGGTTTTCCCGGGGTTTCCGCGGGCGGGGCGTCACCCTGGAGGATCGTGACCAGCGCCGCCGTGGTGGAAAGTGCGTCCATCCCCGGAGGGTATCCGCGACGGCGCGGGGATTCCGGCCGATACTTCCCCGCCCGATACCTCACCGCCATGAACCGGCCGCACGATCCTCACGTCCGCCCGCCCGAGCCGCCGCGGAAGCCGAAGCCGCCGGTGCGGCCCGGCGATGCGATCGATCTCGGCCGCGGCTGCTGGGCGGCGAAGTCGGCGGTGATCTTCTCGTTCAGCCGCTCGCGCGGCCCCGGCGGGCAGAACGTGAACAAGGTGAACACCCGCGCGGAAGTGCACCTCGCGATCGCGGCGATCGTCGGCCTCGACGATGCGGGCCGAGCCCGCCTGCACGATCTCGCCGGCAGCCGGCTCGTGGGCGGCGACACGCTGCACGTCGATTCCGACGCGCACCGCTCGCAGTTCGAGAACCGCGAGGCATGCGTCACGCGGCTGCGCGAGCTGGTGACGGCCGCCGCGACGCCGCCCAAGCGGCGGAAGAAGACGAAGCCGACGCGGGGCAGCGTCGAGCGCCGGCTCGAGGGCAAGCGCCGCGACAGCGACCGGAAGCGGAACCGCGGCTGGCGCGGGGAGTGAGCGGCGGGCTCACCCCGCCAGGTTCTCGAGCCGCACCGAGCCTTCCTTCGCGCCCTTCGGGGCCTTCACGATCTCGCCGATGCGGTGCACGGTCTCGCCGTACTTGCCGAGCTTCTCCTGGATCGCGTCGGCGAACTTCGGCCGCACGATGAGGACGTAGCCGATGCCCATGTTGAAGACCTTGAACATCTCGGCGGTCTCGACGTTCCCGTGCCGCTGGAGGAACGGGAAGATCGGCTGCGGCGTCCAGGTCGTGCAGTCGATCACCGCGTCGAGGTCGTCGGGCAGGGCGCGACAGACGTTGCCGGGCAGGCCGCCGCCGGTGATGTGGGGCCATGCCCGAGACCGCCTTCTTCCGCTTGTAGCCCTGCAGCAGCCGCACGATCGGCTTGGCGTAGATCCGGGTCGGCTCGAGCAGGATGTCGACGAGCGTGTGCTCGGGCTTGCCCTTCGCCTGCAGCTCGGGATAGATCTTCTTCCAGTCGAGTTTCGCCCGCGAGACGATCTTCCGCACGAGCGAGTAGCCGTTCGAGTGGCAGCCGCTCGACGCGAGGCCGAGGACCACGTCGCCCTTCTTCACCCGCGTCGGGTCGATCGCCCGCGAGAGCTCGACCACGCCGACCGTGAAGCCGGCG
>JBEIUL010000363.1:0-3115 GCA_040374395.1 Phycisphaeraceae bacterium | reverse complement strand
GCCGTCGCGCGGCACCGCCTCGGACGGCGGCGAGCCGGCGGTGATCCTCTCGATCCAGAAGTCGCCGGGCGAGAACACGCTCGCCCTGACCGAGGAACTCGACCGCGCCCTCGACGGGATCGAGGCTTCGCTTCCGGCCGGCGTCGAGCTCAACCGCCAGGTCTTCCGGGCGTCGAACTTCATCGATCGCTCGGTCTCGAACGTGCTGGTCGTCCTGCGGGACGCGACCATCATCGTCGCGATCATCCTGGTGCTCTTCCTGCTGAACGTGCGCACCACGCTCATCACGCTGACGGCGCTGCCGCTGTCGCTCGCGATCGCGCTGCTCGTCCTCTGGGCCCTCGGGCTCTCGATCAACGTGATGACCCTCGGCGGCCTCGCGGTCGCGGTCGGGGAACTCGTCGACGACGCGATCATCGACGTCGAGAACGTCTGGCGGCGGCTGCGCGAGAACGCGGCGCGGCCGGCGGCCGAGCGGCTGGATGCGGTGGCGGTCACGCTCGCGGCGTGCCAGGAGATCCGGAGCTCGGTCGTCTTCGCGACGGTCATCATCTGCATGGTCTTCGTGCCGCTGCTCTTCCTGCAGGGGCTGGAAGGCCGCTTCTTCCGGCCGCTCGGGATCGCCTACATCGCGGCGATCCTGGCCTCGCTCGCCGTCGCGATGACGGTGACGCCGGCGATGTGCCGGCTGCTGCTCGCCCGGCAGGACCTTTCCTCCGGCGGGAGCGGCCACGGCGAGACCCGGTTCGTCGCTTGGCTCAAGCGGATCTACCGGCCGGTGCTCGAGGCATCGCTCGCCCGTCGGGGCACGATCCTCGCGGCGTCGGCCGCGGCGTTCGTGCTCGCGCTCCTGCTCGGTCGGTCGTTCGGGTCAAGCTTCCTGCCGAGGTTCAACGAGGGCACGTTCACGGTCTTCCTGATGTGCCCGCCGGGCACCTCGCTCGAGGAGAGCGACCGCATCGCCCGCAACGTCGAGCGGCGGATGCTCGCGGTCGAGGGTGTCGAGGGCGTGTTGCGACGCACCGGCCGGGCCGAGCGCGACGAGCACGCCGAACCGGTGAGCATGTCGGAGATCGAGGTGGTCTTCCCGCCCGAGGCCGACGCGGCGGCGATCCGCGCCGGCGTCGACGCGGCCCTCGCGAGCGTGCCGGGCATCACGACGAGCGTCGGGCAGCCGATCGAGCACCGGCTCTCGCACATCCTCTCGGGGACCCCGGCGGCGATCGCGATCAACGTGTTCGGCGACGATCTCGGCTTGCTGCGGCGACTCGCCAAGGAGATCGAGGGGGTCGTGCGGACCGTGCCGGGGACCCGCGACGTCGCGGCGAACCGCGAGATCCTCGTGCAGACGCTGCCGATCCGGTACCGGCCGGCCGATCTCGCCGCGGCCGGCCTCTCGCCCGCCGACGCGGCGGCGCAGGTCGAGGCGGCGCTCGCGGGCGTCACGGTCGCGACGACCTACCTCGGCCAGCGGCGGCTCGATGTCGCGGTGCGGCTCGATCCCCGCGAGCGCGAACGCATGGACCAGGTGGGCGACCTCGTGCTGCGCGGCGCCGACGGGGCGCGGGTGCGGCTGCGGGAAGTCGCCGACTACGGACCCGAGCTCGCGAGCAACCTCATCGCCCGCGAGGGCGGGCGCCGCAAGGCCCTCGTCACCGCGAACATCGCCGACGGCGCGAACCTCGGCGATGTGGTGGCGCTCGTCCGCGAGAAGGTCGATCCGATCGCCAAGGCGGCCGGCGTGGGCGTCACCTACGGCGGCCAGTTCGAGGCCCAGCAGTCGGCGAGCCGGACCATCATCCTCATGGGGCTCGGCGTGCTCGTCGCGATGTTCCTCCTGCTGCAGGTCGCGACCGGCGGCACCGCGGCGGCGCTCATGACCATGCTGAACGTGCCGCTCGCCCTGATCGGCGGCGTGGTCGCGATGTTCCTCGCCGAGAGCGACCGGCCGTTCGCCAACCTGCTCGCGCTCGCCGGTCTCGGCGGGCCGTACGTGCCGCCCGTCGTGTCGATCGCGAGCCTCGTCGGCTTCGTGACGCTGTTCGGGATCGCGGTGCGGAACGGGATCCTTCTCGTGAACCACTATCGGCACCTGCGCGAGGAGGAGGGCGTCTCCGCCCGCGAGGCGATCGTCCGCGGATCGCTCGAGCGACTCGTGCCGATCCTGATGACCGCGCTCACCGCGGCCCTCGGCCTGCTGCCGCTGGCCCTGGCCGGCGACCGCCCCGGCAACGAGATCCTCGCGCCGCTCGCGGTCGTCGTCCTCGGCGGCCTCGCCAGCTCGACCCTGCTCAATCTCGTCGTCGTGCCCGCGGCGGCGACCCTCGTACTGAAGGATCCGCGACCGGATCCGGCGGGCCGGCCCTCGTGACGGGCCGACCCGATGATTGCTCAGTGTGCACACGTTCCAGGAGTACTCGCATGACCGACCGTTCGATCCGTTCCCGCTTCCTGCTCGCCTCGCTCGCCGTCCCCGCCTTGATCGCGCTGCCGCTTGCCGGCTGCGGCAAGGAGTCGGCGCCCGCCGCGGAGGCCGCCCAGGATGATCACGACCACGACCACGATCACGATCACGACCACGCCGCGGCCAAGAACGCCGGCGGCCACGCGCACGGCGAGCCGCAGCCGCTCGGCGAGCAGAAGGCGGGAGCCCTGACCGTGAAGGCCATCCTCGAGGGCAAGGCCGAGGCGGGCAAGGAGGCGTCGTTCGTCTTCCACGTCGACGGCGGCACCCCGAAGGCGGTCCGGTTCTGGATCGGCGCGAAGGACGACAAGGGCGCGATGCGGGTGAAGGCCGAGACCGAGGCCGAGGATCCGGGCTACCACGCCCACATCGAGGTGCCGTCGCCGCTCGCCGCCGACGCGAAGCTCGTCGTCGAGATCGAGACCGACGCCGGCCGCGAGACCGTCGAGTTCGAGTTCCCGCGCTGAGCGGCTCGCGAGGACGCGATGATTGGAGGCGCGGCCCGGCCCACACCGGTCGGCCGTCGCAACCGGCGCCTTTCGGGCCGGGCCGCACTCCTCCGTGTCACTCCTGACGGGCGGTTACGCCGGGCTCGCCGAGCGCTGACCGTCGTCCTCGGAAACTTCCATCAGGTTGGGATTCTGTTCGGGT
>JBEIUL010000080.1:0-8188 GCA_040374395.1 Phycisphaeraceae bacterium | reverse complement strand
GAATCTCGCCGATCTCGCGGCCCGCGAGGGTCGGCTCGACGAGGCGCTCGCGGGCTTCGAGCGGTCGAGGCGGCTCTTCGGCGACGACCGCTCGACCGCGGATCACCGGGCCCGGCTGGCCGCCGAGGAGGCGGAAGTGCTGGAGGCGATCGGGGCCGCGTGCGAGGCGATCGTGTCGCTCGAGGCAAGCGTGGCGACTCTGGAATCGTCGGGTCAGCGGATGCCGGCACTGCGGGCGAGGTTCGCGCTGGTCCGGGCCCGGCTCGCGAGCGGCCGGATGATCGAGGTCGCCCGCGACCTCGACGCGATCCGTGGTGAGGCGGATGCGCTCGGCGAGCGACAGCTCGTGCGACGGGCCTCGCTGCTGCGGGTCGAGCTCGCGCTGGCCACCGGCGATCTCGCCGTCATCGCGGAACTCGCCGGACCGATCGCCGACGACTCGGCGGCACCGCGGCTCGATCGGATCGTCGCGCTTCGGCACCTCGCGGAGGAGTCCCTCTCGCGTGGCGATCGCGACGGCGCGATGGCCTCGATCGCACGGGCCTTCGCGGATCTTGCGGATCTGGACATCCCCGCACTGGAATCCGATCTGCTGCTGACGAGGGCGACCTGCACGGCCGACGAGCCGTCGCGGGTGGCGGATCTCGAGAAGGCCGTCGAGTGCATCGATCGCACCCGAGGTTCGTTGCGAAGCGAGCGGCTGCGGGCGGCCTGGCTGGGGCGGCGGCTGCGGGCCTACGAGGAACTCGTGCTCGCCAGGATCGCCCGCGGCGATGCGGCGTCGATCGAGCAGGCCCTGGCGACGATCGAGCGGGCCAAATCGCGGACGCTGCTCGACCTCATGCAGCGATCGATCGATGCACGGCCACGGCATGCGTGGTCGAGCGACCCGCTGTCGGACGAACTCGCGCGGGTCCGTGCCCGGCTCAACGCGCTGTACGCGGGTTGGGGCGACACCACGGTCGACGGCGAACGGCGGGCGGGCTCGCCGCGGCGGACCGCCGCGATCGCCGAGGCCGAGTCGCGGGTGGCCGAGCTGACGCGGCGAATCGCGGCTGCGGCCGGCGAAACTTCGCTGCACGCCGAACCGCTGCGACCCGCGGCGATCCGAGCCCGGCTCGCGCCGTCCGAGCGGCTGGTCGAGTACTTCCGTGCCGGCGATTCCTATCTGGCTCTCGTCGTCTCGTGCGAGGGCGTTCGCGCCCGGCGACTCGCGACGCCCGCCGCGTCGATCGAGGACGAGATCCGCAAGGCCCTGTTCCAGCTCCGTCGCGGCGTGCGGGCAAGCGTGCGGGGCGAGAGCGATTCGCTGGTCGACGCGGCCCGCCGGCATCTGGAACGCCTTCACCGGATGCTGATCGAGCCGCTCGCCGAAGAGCTCGCCGGTGCGGATCGCCTGCTCGTCGTTCCGCACGGTCCGTTGCACGCCTTGCCGTTCACCGCCCTGCACGACGGCCGCGGCTGGCTGGCGGAACGGTTCGAGATCGCCCACGCCCCGAGCGCTTCGCTGGCGCTGGCGGCCGGCCGCCGGACGGGGTCGGCACCGCCGCTTGTGGTCGGAGTCGCCGATCGCGCCGCCCCGTCGATCGCCGACGAGATCACTGCGGTCACCGGACTGCACCGCGACGCGACGACGCTTGTCGCCGGCGATGCGACGGTCGCGGCGGTCTGCGATGCGGTCGCCGACCGGCGGCTGGTGCATGTCGCGTGCCACGGCCGCTTCACCGACTCGATGCCCGATGCGAGCGGGCTGCGGCTGGCCGATCGCTGGCTGCCGATCCGCGAGCTGCTCGAGCTTCCGCTTTCGGCGGAACTTGTGGTTCTTTCCGCTTGCGAAAGCGGCCGAAGCGAGATCGAGCCCGGCGAGGAACTGGTCGGCCTCGTGCGAAGCCTGCTGGCCGCCGGCGCCCACGCCGCGATCGTCAGCCACTGGCCGGTGAACGATCGCATCGCCACCGAGTTCATGTTTCGGCTGCATCGCGAACTCGCCGGGGGCGAGGTCCCGATCCGGGCCCTTCGCGCCGCGACTCTCGCGACCATGGACCGATATCCGCACCCCGCGGCGTGGGCGGCGTTCTCGCTGGTCGGAAGCCGGGGCGATCGGCCGGCCGCGGCACCGACCGGGAACTTCGCCGGGAATTTGGTTGGAAAGAGGAACGCCCCGTGACAAGATCGCCGTCCATGCGTGGTCGCGTCGCCTCGACTTTCCGCCTCGCCGCGGCCGTCCTTTCGGTCGCGTCATCGGCGTGGGCCGGCGAGACGGTTCCGCCCGGGTTCGATCCGATCATCCCGGGCGAGATCATGGTGCGGGTCACCGACGACGCGGCGCTCGCGTCATGCCTCGCGACGCTGTCGGCGACGTTCCCTTCGGTGGCGACCCTCGACTCGATCGAGGGCCGGAACACGCATCTCATCGGATACGGCCTTGATCCAGGCCAGACCGCCGGAGACATGTCGCTGGCCCTTGTCGCGCTCGAGACCTCGGGCGCGATCGTCTGGGGCGAGCTGAACTACGCGGGACAGGCCTCCGAGGGTCGCACCGATACGCTGTGGGTCAGCCAAGTCGGCGTCGGATCGGCGGCCTACGAGGGCCAGTACTCGGTCGACCTGCTGGGGCTGTTCGCCGCGCGGCAGCGTGCCCACGGCGGCGGCATCACCATTGCGGTGCTCGATACCGGAGTCGCCGCCGGCCATCCGACGCTCGCCGGTCGGGTCCGGATCGACGGTGCGAATTTCGCCACGGCGTTTCCGCCCGACACCGATGGCGGCGACGGCGTCGACAACGACGGCGACGGACTGGTCGACGAGATGATCGGTCACGGGACGTTCGTTGCCGGTCTCGTGACCCTCGTCGCCCCGAACGCGCGGATCCTTCCCGTGACGGTCCTCGACAGCGACGGGATCGGAACGAGCTTCTCGGTCGCGAAGGGCCTGTACTTCGCGTCCGAGCGCGGCGCTCACGTGATCAACATGAGCCTCGGGTCGACCTATCGCTCTCAGGCCGTCGAGGAGGCGACCGACGTCGCGACGCGGGCCGGGGCGCTGGTGGTGGCGGCCGCGGGAAATCTCGGGCAGCAGGAACCTCGCGAGTACCCGGCGAGCGACACGAAAGTCCTCGGCGTGGCGGCGACCGATCCGTTCGACGTGAAGGCGCCGTTCTCGAACTTCGGGCCGCGGGTCGGGCTGTGCGGCCCGGGACACAGCCTGACGATGCCGAAGAACCCGAAGACGTTCAATCCGGCCCAATCGATCGTGTCGACGGTGCCGAGCGGCGGGTTCGGGATTTGGCGCGGCACGAGTTTCTCATGCGCTCTCGTCTCGGGTGCGGCCGCCCTCGTGCGGGCCCAGCACCCGGAGTGGCCTTCAAGCGAGGTGCCGGTCGAATTGATCGCTGAAGCGATTATCGGAACGCTGGGATCGACCGCGGTTCCGATCGACCCGGCCAATCCAAAGTTCGAGGGGCTGCTCGGCAACGGTCGGCTTGACGTCCTGGCCGCGACCCTCGCCGGCCCGATCCAGCCGCCGCCGGGCGATCTTGATGGCGACGGGGCCATCGGGGCGAGCGACCTGAGCATCCTGCTCTCGGCGTGGGGAGGCTGCGGGGCGATCTGCCCCGCGGATCTCGACCTCGACGGCGCGGTAGGTCCAGCCGACCTCGTCCTGCTGCTGGGCGGCTGGGGCTGAGCCGGAGATTCGGGAAATCTCCGACGCCCGAGGTATCCGGCGCCTCGCTTCCGACACTGCCCTTCCGACCGGACCCGCGGACTTCCCGCGACAGGCCGGAAGCCCCCAAGGAGATTGAACTTGTCCGTCAAGACCGTCTCGACCACTTTCGTCACCGCCACGATGGCCGCCGCCGCGTCGGCCGGCATCACCGTCACCTCGACCTCGACCCTCAGCCCCGGTCTCGCCCCGAGCGGCGTCGCCATCGCCGACTTCAACGGTGACGGCCACGGCGACATCGCCGCGTGCATCGATGCACCCGGCGGCATCCGCATCATGCTCGGCAACGGCACGGGCGTGTTCACGATGGGTGGTTTCACGACCCTCGGCGCGAACGCCGGGGCCGGCGAGATCGTGTCGGGCGACTTCGACGGCAACGGCACGATGGACCTCGCCGCGATCCTGAAGAACCAGGGCGCCGTGCGGATCCTCGCGAACAACGGAAGCGCCGTCTTCACCACCCTCGCGACGCTGGCGACCGGCGAGGACGGCAGCGGCCCGAGCACCGGCGACCTCGACCGCGACGGCGATCTCGACATGGTCGTGGCGAACAGCGCCGTCGACACCGTGAGCGTGATCCGCAACAACGGCGGCGGCTCGTTCACCGTGATCGAGCTCGCGGCCGGCGCCGACCCGCGCGGTGCGACCTTCGGTGACTTCGACGGGAACGGGACGATGGACATCGCCTCGACCTCCCACGACGACCGCAGCGTGGTGCTGTTCCGCAACGTGAAGGGTGCCTTCACGCCGTGGACGGTCATCCCGATCTCGAACCTCATGCGTCCCCAGGATGCAAAGTCCGCCGACCTCAACGCCGACGGCCGCGACGATCTCGCGGTGGCTGCCAAGGGCGACGCGGGTTCGTACCTGCTGACCTACCTGGGCGGCAAGGGCGGCCTCGGTGCGGCCAGCACCTTCTTCGAGCCGGACGGCAGCCCGATCCAGCTCGCTCTCGGCGACCTCGACTGCGACGGTGACATCGACGCCGCGATGGCCGATGCGCACGGGAACCGGGCCCTCCTCGCCGAGAACGCCGGCGACGGAACGTTCGGAAACGCGGTGCTCGTGGCCGCGGGCCTGAACACGGTGGCGGTCGCGATCGGCAACCTCGATGGGGCCCAGTCGCTCGATGTCGCCGCGGTGAGTTCCGACGACGACTCGATGACGGTCGCCTTGACGGGTTGCAACGTGCCGATCGTCGGCGATCTCGATGGTGACGGCTTGGTCGGCCCCACTGACCTCGCGATCCTGCTCGCCGGCTGGGGCCAGTCCGGGGCCAGCGACCTCGACGGCGACGGGTTCACCGGCGGGTCGGACCTCGCGACCCTCCTCGCGAACTGGACCTGATCCCGCGGTAGACCGCAGACCCTTCCAACCGGCAGGACCGTCGCGAGTGCGGCGGCCTGCCGGTCTTTCATGCGCCGACCGCGGACTTCCGCGGCAGCACCATCATCGGGATTCCCGCTTCCTCGTAGACCTGCCGGCTCTTCTCGATCGACTCGTGCCAGCGGCGATCGCTCTCGGTGACCTCGAAGGTCACGATCTCGCCGACGCCCGCCTGCACGATGGCCAGCGTGCACTGGATGCACGGGAAGAACGTCGAATAGAGGACGCTTCCGATCGGCGTGACGCCGTTGCGGGCGCACTGCACGATCGCGTTGAGCTCGGCGTGGACGATGAGTTCGTACTTCGCGGGCCGCTCGAGCCGGTCGGGGCGGTCCTCGACGCCGCGGGGCAGTCCATTGAAGCCGGTCGAGATGATCTGCTTCGAGGGGCTCACGATCACGCAGCCGACGCCACGGCTCGGATCCTTGCTCCAGCCGGCGATGCAGTCGGCCACCTCGAGGAAGCGGTAGTGCCACTTCTCGCTCCAGCCTTCCGTCGGTCGCGTGGTCTTCGCGTGATTCATGGCGACGTTCCCCGCATGATCTCGTCGAGCTCCGGCGAGGTCCACGGCGTCTTCCGCTGCGAGGTCGTCGCGCGGATCTCGCGGACGAGCGATTCCTCGACGGCGACGGCGTCATTGCCCCAGGCCTGCCGGACGTAGGTGAGGACCGCGGCGATCTCACGGTCGTTGAGCTGCCGCGGCAGCTGCATGACCGATGCGTACGGCTCGCCGTTCACGGTGATGGGGCCCTGCAGGCCGTGGATCATGATCCGCACCAGCCGCCGCGAATCGCCGAGCACCCAGTCGCTGCCCTTGAGGGGCGGGTAGATGCCGGGCTGGCCGCGTCCCCCGGAGCCGTGGCAGGTGACGCACGTCGCGTAGGTGCGGCGGCCGAGTTCGACGAGGTCGAGCCCCGCGTCGGGATCGGGCAACGGCGGAAGATCGGCGCGGCCGGGCCAGCGCAGGTGCGGATCGATGGCAATCGCCGCCGGCGACGCGTTCGAGGCGACGAGCGTTCGCCAGCCCTCGGGCTCGAGATCGACGAACAGCGTGCGACGCAGCCGGGCGTTCGGCTCGGTCGCGGCGAGGACCCGTCCGAGGATCGCCTCGCGGCAGCCCGGCCGCCCGTCGAGCCGGGTCGCGAGTTCCACCAGCCGACGGATCGTCGTCTCGCCGACCACGCCAACCTCGGCGTCGAGCACGCTGTCGGAAGCCGAGCGGCACATCGCCTCGAGCGGCAGGCCGTCGCTTGCGGAACCGGCGAGCACGCGGGCGAGGAAGTCGACCTCGCGACCCGCGAGTCCGGCGACGACGGCGTCACGCACCGACTTGTCGGCCCCGGCGACGGCGAAAGCCAGTTCGAAAAGCGGCAGAGCATCGCCATCGGGAAGGCCGCCCGCGGCGAAGGTCGCAGCGGCAACTCGTGACGCGACGCGGCCGTTCATCATGGCCTGGAGCGATGCGACGTCGCCTGCCGGTTCCGACCGCGAAACCGCCGTCGACGACGCGGCTCGGCCGTCGCTCGCGATCGTCAACGCCTCGGCCGAGGCGATCGCGATCGAACCGTCGCCCAGCCTCGTCATCGAGAACGGACGCTCGCGCGGGAAGGTCAGGATCGCCTCGGGAATGCCGAGTGACAGGCGCGGGCCATCCACGGCGATCGATCGCCGGCGCAGCTCGACGGCCTCGTCGGTCGCCTCGACCAGCAGGATCGCGTCCCCGTCGGCGACGAGGGCGGACACCTCGCCATCGGCGGTCTTCGCCGCCACCGTGCCCCACGGCGCCGACAGCGACGGATTGCGGACGATCGCGTGATCGTCGGCGGACACCACGATCACCGTCGAGCCTTGCGCGGAAACCCACGAGCCGTCGGACCGCTCGACCGCGCGGCCGGCAAACGGCCAAGACCGCCGGCCCCGGGCGCGAGGCTGGTGCGGATCGACGCTCAGGCCCGCACCGAGCAGGCGAATCCAGCCATCCGAACCGCGGGCGATCCCGGTCGCGTCGGGAGCCTTGGCGATGATGCGGCTCGCATCGGCCCGACCGTCACCGTCGGTGTCGCCAAGTCGAATCAGGTTCGGCGGCTCGAAGACCAGCACCGACGACGGTCCGTCCGCGAGCACGTCCTTCGGACCGATCAGGCCATCCGCAAACCGCGTCGCGGTCTCGAATCGCCGATCGCCGTCGGCATCGACCAGCTTCCAGATCGACCCGAGTCCCCCTTCCGCACCGGCATCGACCATCCACAGCGAGCCGCCCTCGCCGCCGGCGATCGCGACGGGTCGCGTCTCGGCGGGCCATGGACCCTCGACGACGGTCCAGGCCGACGTTGCGGCCCATGCGGACCAGAGTACGGATGCCAAGGTCGCGGCGGCCATGGGCGTGGCAGTGTACGGCCGCCGCCAACCCTTCCGCTACGCTTGGTCCATGGTCCGGATCGCCGTTCCGCTGCTTCTCATGCTGGCCGCGGCCGCGTGCAACATCGTCCCGAGCCGGGTTCCGCTCGGCGAGATGTTCCCCGACGGAACGGCCCGTTCGCTCGACGGGACGGAGGTCCGCTTTCCGGACACGCTCTCCGACGGGCCGGTGGTGCTTGCGATCGCGTACGAGAACGAAGCCGACCGTGACGCGGACCGCTGGATCGCGGCCCTGGCCGAACGGAAGCTCGCGATCCGCGGATTCCGCATGCATGTCACGCCCGGGACGGTCGGGATCCTGCTGAGCCCGCTCATCGACGCGGGAGAGCGTGACGCGGCCGGCGAGTCGGGGCGTCGGAGTTCGCTGGTCGCCTACGGCGATCTCGCCGACCGCATCGCGACGCAGACCGGAATGGGGAAGGCCGAGCTCTCGCGGGTGCTTCTCGTGCGGACCGACGGTACGATCGCGTGGTTCTGCGACACGGGGTTCGCGCCGGATCGACTTGATGATCTCGCCGCCGCGATCGTCAACGGTCGGCATTGACGCGACGCGACCCTGCGTCGACGACATCCCGCACGATGTAGGGCCGCGCACCGCTCGAGGCCGCGAGCGTTTCGCTCAGCAGCTCGAGGATGAAGCCGGCGGCGAGGATGAAGAGCG
>JBEIUL010000064.1:0-8755 GCA_040374395.1 Phycisphaeraceae bacterium | reverse complement strand
GTCGTTCAGCTACTCGAACGCCCACTTCGCGAACGTGGTTCCGGTGCCGGGCGCCGCGGCGATCGCGGCGGCGGGGCTGGTCGCGGGCGGTCGGCGGCGTCGACGCTGATTCCGCGGTCGGCTCACGGCACGGTACGGCCGACGCCCAGCGTCTCGTAGATCTTCCGCGTCGCGTCGCTCTTGTTCAGGCTGTAGAAGTGGATGCCCCGCACGCCGCGATCGAGCAGGTCGCGGCATTGCTCGGTCGCCCAGTGGATGCCGACGCGGGCGACCGCCGCCGGGTCGTGGCTGGCGCGGTCGAGGCTCTTGAGGAGGCTCGCCGGGAAGTTCGTGCCCGCGGCGAGTTCGGCCATCCGCTTGAGGCCGTCGATGCTGGTGATCGGCATGATGCCGGCGATGATCGGCACGTCGATGCCGGCGAGGCGGCATCGGTCGACGAAGTCGAAGAACGCGCGGTTGTCGAAGAAGAGCTGCGTGACGATGTAGTCGGCCCCCGCGTCGACCTTGGCCTTCAGGTGGTCCATCTGGACCAGGCGGTTCGGCGTCTGCGGATGGCCCTCGGGAAAGCCGGCGACGCCGATGCCGAAGCCGCGGGGGTCGGGATGGCGACGGGTGTCGTTGAACCGGCGGATCGCCCGCACGAGATCGGCCGCGAAGGGGAAATCGCCCGCGGGCATGGCCGCCCCGCCCTTCGGCGGATCGCCGCGAAGGGCGAGGATGTTCGAGACGCCGGCCTCCGCGTAGCGGGAAAGCACCTCGTCGATCTCGCCCGCCCGGTGCCCGACGCAGGTCAGGTGCGGGATCGGGTCGAGCGAGGTGGTCGTCTTGAGCCGCACGACGAGTTCGTGCGTGTGCGTCCGGGTCGAGCCACCGGCCCCGTACGTCACCGAGACGAAACTCGGCCCGAGACGCTCGAAGTCGGCGATCGTCCCGTAGAGGTTTTCCCATCCTGCCTCGGACTTCGGGGGGAAGAACTCGAACGAGAAGGTGCAGCTGTCTCTGGCAAGGATGTCACGGACGTGCATCGGGGGCGAGTGTATCCGGGGGCATGCCCCGACTGAACCGGTCGGGCCGACGGGTACCATCCGCCGCGTGCCGATTCGCGGGAAAATCCCGGCCCCGACGATCAAGAGGCTCAGCCTGTACCTCCGAGAGCTCGGCGGCCTGCTCGACGCCGGTGAAGCCACCATCTCGTCGCAACGGCTCGGGAAGCTTCTGGGGATGACCGACGCGCAGGTCCGCAAGGACCTCGCCCGCTTCGGGTCTTTCGGGCAGTCCGGGGTGGGTTACCGGATCCCGGAACTCATCGATCAGATCCGGCGGATCCTCAGCAAGGATCGCACCTGGCCGTGCGCCCTGATCGGTGCGGGCAACATCGGCCGGGCGCTGGTCTCGTACGACCGCTTCAACCGTGAGGGATTCGACATCGTCGAGGTCTTCGACCGCTCGCCCGACGTCGTCGGGACGCAGGTCTCGGGCAAGCCGGTGCGATCGATCGACCAGCTGGCGGACGTGGTCCGCCAGAAGGGCATCCGGATCGGGATCATCGCGGTGCCGGGCGAAGCCGCCCAGGAGACGGCCGAGCGTCTCGTCGCGGCCGGGGTGGCGGGTATCCTGAACTTCGCGCCCCGCCGCATCCGCGTGGACGAGAGGGTGGCGGTGGTCTCGGTTGACTTCACGGTGGCCCTTGAACAGCTCGCCTTCCAGATCTCGCTCGGGAAGAACACCGGCCGGAGGACCGACCTCGATGAGTCGGCCGGTTGAGCTCGGGTTGCTCGCGGTCGCGCTCGCCCTCGGACTCACGCTGGGCGGCTGCAAGGCCAAGGCCTTGGGCCCGAGCCCGAACGATCCGTTGCGTGACGAGAATCGCTCGCTGCGGGAGGCGAACGCCGAGCTGACCGCCCGGGTTCAGGAACTCGAGACGCGACTCGCGAGCGTCGAGGCCGAGCGGTCGAAGGACGGCATCGATCCCGAGGTGGTCGCCAACACGCCGGCGGTCCGGCGGCTCGACCTCAAGTCGGGATCAGTCGTCGAGGCCCTTCCCGGGCAGCCGGGCCGGGGTGTCGCCCGGGTCTGGCTCGAACCGGTCGATGGCCAGGGGCGATTTGTCCAAGTCACTGGCTGGCTTGAGGTTGCGATCACCGCCCTGCCGGCCTCCGGTTCGGCCATCCCCATCGGCTCGGTTCGGCTCGGTCCGGCTGACGTCCGCGCGGCTTACCGCTCGGGCTTCATGGGAACTCACTACACGGTCGAGGTGCCCGTCGACCTCGCCGCCGCCGGTGCGAGCCCGAACTTCGCCGTCGCCGCGAGCTTCACCGAGGGCCGGA
Source organism: Phycisphaeraceae bacterium (assembly GCA_040374395.1). GTDB lineage: Bacteria > Planctomycetota > Phycisphaerae > Phycisphaerales > SM1A02 > JBEIUL01. Next base: position 6,428 of record JBEIUL010000064.1, on the reverse strand, counting down.
GCCGCATGGTGCTTTCGGTCGCGGGAACCGCCTCGCGACTCGAGCCGGCGGAAGGAACTCGGCCGTGACCCGCCGCGATCGACTCGCGCTCGTCCCGATCGCCTTCGGCGTGCTCGCGATCGGTGGCTGCTACAAGCCGGTCTTCCCGCCCAACCAGCCTCGAACCCAGTTTGAGACCTACGACCGGCAGCGGGCCCGCATCGCGCCGCTCGAGGAGCCGGACGTCTTCGGCACGCCGCAGCCGGCGCTGCGGGCGCGGCTGGGCCGCGATCAGGACTGACGGCGATTCGCCGGGAAGACGTGCCGGCAAAAACCTACAGGCACGATCCACCGCGCGACCGATGAGGCGAGTACCTTTCGCCCCCCTCTCGCGAGCGATCCCTTGACCAGAAGCGCCGGCTCCCGTTCGTCCTCGACCAAGTCCTCCAACGCCAAGCGTTCGAATGGGAGCTCGAAAGGCCGTCGCCAGCGGACGCAGGCGGTCTGGGCGATCTTCGGACTCGCGATGGTGACCTCGGCCGCGGCTCTCGTGCTTGCGGGCGAGGGCCTGAGGGGCCTGAACGTCGCGGCGCACATCACCGACCTCGGCCGCGATCCGGTCGCGCCGCAGGCCGACGTCGTCCCGGGCCGCTGGAGGGCGATCGTGATCCACCACTCCGGCCTTCCCGCGGGCAGCCCGGAGTCGATCGAGCGACAGCATCGGGCGTGGGGCTACGCGAGTCTCGGATACCACTTCGTGATCGGCAACGGCTTCGACTACGGGAACGGGGCGGTCTATCCCGGCCCGCGTTGGCGCATGCAGCAGCCCGGCGCCCACGTCATCGAGCGGCCGATCGGGGCCGAGCCGAACGCCGACTGGTTCAACGAGAACGCGATCGGGATCTGCCTGGTCGGCAACGGCGAGAAGCGGGGCTTCACCGATGACCAGATCCGCGAGCTGAAGGGCCTGATCGTCGAGCTGCAGCAGGCGTGCGGGATTCCCGACAGCGCGGTCTTCCTGCACTCCGACCTCGCCGACGTCGCGAGCCCGGGACGGTTCTTCCCGGTGGCCTCGGTCGAGAGCTGGCTCCGCGACTGACGCTATCGTTCGCGTCCGGCGCCGCGGATTCGGCCGCCGGACGTCATGTCGCAGGAACTCTTCGGATATTCGATCGTCAGCCGGATCGGTCGCGGCGCCGCGAGCGACCTGTACCTCGTGCGCGACCCGAAGCGCCGCGAGACGTTCACGCTGAAGCACGTCGTGAGGAAGACCGAGCGCGACGACCGGTTCCTGAAGCAGGTCGACGACGAGTACGCGATCGGGCGGAAACTTGACCATCCCGCTCTCCGGGCCACCAAGGACCTCCTCCGCAAGCGGAAGCTCTTCCGCACCGTCGAGCTCGGGCTGCTGCTCGAGTACGTCGACGGGGGTGAGCCTCGACCAGCGGATGCCGAAGTCGCACGCCGAGGCGGCGAGGATCTTCGCCGAGGTCGCCCGCGGGCTTGCCCACATGCACGAGCGGGGCTTCGTGCACGCCGACCTCAAGCCGACGAACATCCTGATGAAGTCCGATCGCTCGCCGAAGGTGATCGACCTCGGCCAGGCGTGCCCGATCGGCACGGTGAAGGAACGGATCCAGGGGACGCCCGGCTACATGGCGCCCGAGCAGGCGCATCGCGAGGCGATCACCCCGGCCACCGACACGTACAACTTCGGGGCGACGCTCTATTGGACGCTGACCGGCGAACTGATCCCGACCGCCCTGCCGCCCGCCGAGGATCGCGGCAACAGCCTGTACCGCGGGGCGATCGACGCGAGCCTGGTCCCGCCGCCGGTCGCGCCGCACGAGCGGAACCCGGCGATCCACAAGCGACTGTCCGAACTCGTGATGATGTGCGTGCGGACCGATCCGCACGAGCGGCCGCACTCGATGGAGATGATCGCGAGGAACCTCGACCTCACCGCCGAGCTGCTCGAGGCGAAGGAGAAGGGTCGGGCCGCCGCGGCGGCCGAGGGCGACGAGGATGCCTGAGCTCGCGGCGCCCCGCGCGATCCTGTTCGATCTCGACGGGACGCTCATCGATTCCCTCCCTGACCTCGTTCGTTCGGCGAACGCGATGCGGGCGGACCTCGGCGAGTCGCCGCTCGATCGCGAGCTGGTCTCGCGGTTCGTCGGGAACGGCGTGCGGAACCTGGTGCATCGCGTGCTGACCGGACGGGTCGACGGCCAGGCCGACGCGTCACGCTTCGAGCGGGGCTTCGCGATCTTCCGCTCGATCTACCTCGAGGGCTGCTGCGTCGAGAGCCGGCTGCGGCCGGGCGCCGTCGAGACGCTGGCCGCGCTTCGCGGGCGCGGCATCGCCTGCGGCGTGCTGACGAACAAGAGCGAGGCCCCGATGCGGAGGATCCTCGAGCACTACGGCCTCGCGGCGCATCTCGGCGCCGCGATCGGCGGCGACACCGAGTTCGGGAGGAAGCCCGATCCGGTCGGTGCGTTCGAGGCGGCGCGGCGATTGGGCGTCGATCCCCGTCGCGACCACTGCTGGCTGGTCGGTGATTCGATGACCGACCTGCGGACCGCGGTCGCCGCGGGCATGTCCGCGGTCGCGATCCGCGGCGGTTACCACCACGGCGACCCGTTCGAGCGGTGCGATCCGAGGCCAGCCCAGGTGATCGAGACGCTTGCGGAACTTGTCGCGCTGGCGGAAATGCCGGTGGCTCGGGCAATGTGAGCGGTTCGTTCTTGCCCCACCCGTGCCAGGCCGTACCTTGACCGGATGCACCAGACATCGACCGGTCTCGCCGCGGCGGTTCTCGGACTTCTCGTCACCCCGTTCGCCCTCGCCGATTGGAGCACCAATCCCAGCGAGAACACGCCGGTCGCCGTCGCCCCGAACGACACCGTCGAGCCGAAGGTCGTCGCGATGCCCGACGGGAACGGCTGTTACGTCTCGTGGTACGACAACCGCGGCGGCGGCTACGACGTCTACCTGCAGCGATTCGACCGCAACGGCAGTCCGCAGTGGACGGTGAACGGCATCCAGATCGCCGACACGGCCTTCTCGTCGGTGCAGGATTACGGCCTCGCGGTCGATTCGCAGGGCCACGCGGTGCTCGCCTTCCAGGATTCCCGCTTCGGCGGGACGTCGGCCCCCGCGTGCACCGTGACCCGCGTCAGCCCGGGCGGCGAGCAGGTCTGGGGCCCGACCGGCAAGCAGGTCACGCTGGCCGGCCAGTCGGCCAGCAAGCCCGAGGTGTGCGTCGCCGCCGACGGCGACATCGTCGCGGCGTGGATCCAGGGTTCCGGCACCGCGATGCAGCGGCTCTCGCCCGCCGGCACGGCCCGCTGGGCGACCCCGAAGCTGCTCACCGCGACGGGCTCGCTCTTCACGACCGACATCCAGCCGTCGGGCGCCGACGGCACGGTGATCGTGAGCCTGCTTTCGTACACGACCTTCACCGGCGCGAAGACGCTCAAGTGCATGAAGGTGAATGTCGACGGCACGAACGCGTGGCCGGCGATCGTCCCGGTGTTCACCACCGGCTCGCTGCAGTTCGGGAACTTCCCGAGCTTCGTCCACTGCGGCGGTGGCGGCGGGCTCTTCACCTGGTACACGACGAGTCCGCTCCAGGTGTATGCCCAGCGGATCTCCGGGGCCGGCGTCCCGATGTGGGGAGCCAACGGCGTCGCGGTGGCCACGACCTCGGGTCGCGAACGGACCGGGCCGTCGATCTCGTACCAGCACGATCTCGAGCGGGTGCTGGTGGCGTGGGTCGAGGAACTTCCCCCGCCCCAGAACGGCACGAGCTGCCGGGCCCAGCTGTTCGACCTCAACGGCACGCGGCTGTGGAACACCGCGGGCGTCGAGGTCTCGCCGATGACCGCGTCCTACGACACGCAGGACGTCGTCGCCCAGTGGGTCGAGGACCAGCCGACGGTCGTGCACTCGACCTACTCGTCGTTCAATTCGGCGGTGCTGTCGGCCCGATCGTTCTCGCTCAAGGGCAAGGCGGCCTGGACGACCGTGGTGTGCGATCGGCCGACGGCTCATTCCGACACGGTGTGCGCCGACGTCGGCGGCTCGCTCGTCGTCGTGTGGGAGGATCCCCGCAACGACTCGAACGACCTCTACGGCGGTGCGGTGAACACCGACGGGTCGCTCGGACCGCCGCCGCCGGCCGCGAATCCCGCCGACCTCAACGGCGACGGTGTCGTGAACGCGGCTGACCTCACGATCCTCCTCGGGGCCTGGGGCCCGGCGACCCCGGGCGAAGCCGCCGACATCAACCAGGACGGTGAGGTGAATGCGGCCGATCTCACGATCCTGCTCGGGGCGTGGAGCTGAGGGTCGTCCCCGCGGGTCGGCCGCGGTCATCCCGTATCCTTCGATCGGCGTCGCTTGGCGTCGCCGGTCCTTCCATTTCACCGTGACGTTCCGCAGCGATCCAGACCTGGTCGATGGGTGCCTCCGCGGGGACACCTCCGCGTGGGATGCCCTTGTCGATCGCTACGCCCGTCTCGTGTGGTCGACGTGTCGGGCGGAGGGGGTTCCCCACGCCGACTGCGAAGACCTCATGCAGAACGTCTTCGCGTCGCTGGTGAGCCGCCTCGGGTCGGTCCGCGATCGGGAACGGCTCTCGAGCTGGCTCATCACCGCCGCCCGGCGGGAGTGCTGGCGTTGGAAGCGGCAGCGGTCGGCCGCTCGACTGAGGTCGGCCGAACTCGACGTCGACGAGGTGTCGCTTCCGGCGAGCGATCCGGTCGCCGAGCGGCGGCAACTCGTTCGGGAAGGCCTTGCGCGTCTCGACGAGCGATGCCGGGAGCTTCTCGTGACGCTGTTCTCGGCCGGCGGCGAGCCCAACTACGGTCAGGTCGGCCGGAACCTCGGGATGCCCGTCGGGGGCATCGGGCCGACCCGGGCCCGATGCCTGGCGAAGCTGGGCGAGATCCTGCGGCGACTGGGGCTGGGAAGTTCCGGGGAGGGGACGTGAAAACGGACCTCGTCGCGGAAATTGGCGCCCGGTCGGTATCTGCGGCCCCGGTCGCGGCACGAAACGGTTGAGGACACACCATGGCCGAGGAACCATCCGTCGAGCAACTGATCGCCCTCGCCCGCGGCCAAATGCCGTCGGACGAGGCCGCGGCGTTGCGGGCGCGGATCGCGAGCCAGGCGGAATGGCGCGACGCAGCCGAGACGATCGCCCGGACGGTCGAGGTCCTCGATGCCGACGCCCGTGACCTTCCGCCGGTCGAGGCGATCGCTCGGGCCAAGTCGCTCGGCAGGCGGCTGGCGAGCCTGCGGCCGGCTTCGCTGGTCGAGCGGATCGGCGAGTCCATCGCCCGCCTCGTTCGCGATACCCGCCTCGACGCCGGCCTCGCCGGACTTCGCGGCACTGCAGGGTTCGCCTGCACGTTCGCGGCCGGAAACGACGAGCTCGAGATCGAATGCGCCGAAGATCATTCGGGACGATTCCGTCTTGCGGGACAGGTCTCCGGCGAGGGCTGGCAGTCGGTCGCCTTCACCACGGCGGGCGGCGCCTCGACGGTGTCCGGCGAGATCGATGCGGACGGGATGTTCGCGGCGATCGTCGCTCCTGGCTCGTACGTGGTGACCATCAGTGCCCGCGACGGCCGCGTGGTCACGATCGAGGAACTCGAGATCCCGTGACTCATGGCGAATGCGGGCACCAGCGAGGGAGAGCCCCGACGCGACCCGCTCGCCGAATGGCTGTCGCTTGCGGTCGACGAGCGGAACCGCGTTGCGGCGACGGACGGCGATCCGCGGGCATTTCTCTTCGGGCTCGGTGATCGTTGCGAACAGGCTGCGGCGGCCGATGTCACGCGGGCGCTCGATGCGGCCGAGGCCGTCGAGACCGCGGCCCGGACCCTGGGCCACGTTTCGGCCGCGCTGCGGGCCCGTCGGGCGAGGGTGACCGCGCTGGCCTATTGCGGACGACTCGCCGAGTCGGTCGCGTTGGCGGACGGGTCGATCGCCGAAGCCGACGCCAACGACGAGGCGATCGAATCGGCCCGCATCGCCGTCGCGAGCATGCAGCCGCTGACCCGGCTCGGCCGGACCGACGAGGCGATCGCACGCGGCGAGCGGGCGGCGACGGCGCTGAACTCACTCGGCCAGGCGGCGCTCGCGGCGCGGGCCGAGCTGAACATCGCGAACGTGTGGAAGGCGCTCGGCGATCCGGAACGGGCGGTGCCGCTGCTCGAGCGGGCCCGAGTATCGCTGCGTGACGAGCCGACGATGCTCGCGCCGCTCGAGAACACGCTGGGCGCCGTCCTGCTGCAGGTCGACGATTTCGAGGCGAGCAAGGCGGCTTTCACCGCGTCGCGCGATCGGTACCGGAGCCTGGCCGCCGGCTTCGCCGAGGCGATGGTCGAGGGGAATCTCGCCGATCTCGCGGCCCGCGAGGGTCGGCTCGACGAGGCGCTCGC
>JBEIUL010000117.1:0-7043 GCA_040374395.1 Phycisphaeraceae bacterium | reverse complement strand
GCGCTGCGGCCGGGCCTGCCCCTCTCGTCGCTCGCGGCGATTCCGATGGCGGCGGCGACGCTCGCCCTGGCGTGGTGGGGCGGCGAGACCGACACCCTCGTCGCCCTGCAGGTCGCGTCGGTCGCGACCCTCGCGGTTGCGGCGGTCGCGGCGCTTGGACTGCCCGCGCTCACCCGGCTCGCCGCGGTCTGGGGCGCGGTCCTGCTCACCGTTCCCCTGCCGGGACAGGCCCGCTCGGCGATCGGCCGTCCGCTGCAGGAGTGGGGCGCCACGGCAAGCGAGTGGATCCTCGCCCCGTTCGGCATCGGCATCGAGCGGCTCGGCGCGAACCTGCTCGTCGACGGGACGCCCGTCGCGGTCGGCGAGGCGTGCGACGGCATGCGGATGGTCGCGGCGCTCGCGATCGTGGTCTACGCGTACGTCTTCGGGAACCGGCTCTCGCCCGCGGTGCGGATCCTGCTGCTGCTGTCGGCCCCCGTGGTGGCGCTCGCCTGCAACATCATCCGCCTTCCCCCCACCGTCCTCGGCTACGCGTGGTTCGGCGAGGCCGAGGCCGACCTGCTGCACGACGCCCTCGGCTGGGCGATGCTCCCGGTCTGCCTCGGGCTGAACGCCCTGCTCCGCGCGGGGTTCGAGTCGGTGCTGCCCGATCGGCTGGTGCGGACCTCGAGGTCGGCCGCGCCGGTCGCGGCGGTCGCGCGACCTGGTCCCGCGCTCGCTGCAGGCGTCGCCGCGATGGCGATGTTCGCGCTGAGCCCCGCGTTCCTGTCGGAACCGGCGACCGACCCCGCGATCGCCGCCCATCGCGAGCGGATCGCGACCGAGATCGCGTCGCTGCCTCCCCGCTTCGGACCGTGGGTCGGCACCGAAGTGCCGGTGCCGAGCGGCGCCCAGCGGATCCTCACGCCGAACGCCCTCGTGTGCCGCGAGGTCCGCACGCTCGAGGGTGACGGGCGGGCGACGTTCGTGCTCGTCCACTGCGGGGACGTACGCGACATGCTCGGACACTGGCCTCCGGTCTGCTACCGCTCGGACGGCTGGGAACGCGAGGCGGGCGATCCGCACGAGATCGAGGTGTCCGGCGAGGGGCGGCCGACGACCCGGTCGATGCGGCACCGCTTCGCCCGCTTCCGCAGCGAGGGACCGCCCGAGCGTATCGAGGTCTGGACCGCCTTCATCGCCCCGCGGGCCGAGCCGACCGGCGACCTCGACGCGTTCCGTGAGCGGGCGGCGAGCCGGGGATCGTCCTCGCTCGGGATCGCCCAGCTTCAGGTGGTGGTGCCGGTCGACATTCCCGAAGCGGAACGCGAGACGATCGTGCGGTCGATCCTCGCCGACGTGCCGACCGACGTCCTGCGGGCGCTCGCGTCCGATCCGCTGGGCGAGTCGACGCCCACCCCGTGATCGCTCAGCGGAGCGCCGCCTCGGCGCAGTTCCGCAGCAGCATCGCAACGGTCATCGGCCCCACGCCACCCGGCACCGGCGAGACGAAGCCCGCGACCTCCCGCACCTCGTCGAACGCCACGTCGCCGACGGTCACCGGCTTGCCCCCGGGGCCGAGCACCCGGTTGATCCCGACGTCGACCACGACCGCACCGGGCTTGACCATGTCCCCGCGGATCAGGCCGGGCACCCCGGCCGCCGCGACCACGACGTCGGACTGCCGGCAGAAGCCCTTCACGTCGCGGGTGTCCTTGTTGCAGCTCACGACCGTGGCGCCGGCCCGCATGAGCAGCACCGCGATCGGCTTCCCGACGATGTTGCTCGCGCCGACCACGGTGCAGGTCGCGCCGGGCAGCGGAAGCCGCGTCCACTCGATCATCTCGACGGCGGCGAGCGCCGTGCACGGCACGAGGCTGCGGCGGCCGTAGACGACGTTGCCGATGTTCGCCGGGTTGACGCCCTCGATGTCCTTCTCGGGCGAGATCAGCGACTGGATCCGCTCGGTGTCGACCCCCGCGGGCAGCGGCAGGTGGACCATGACCGCCTTCACGTCGTCGTCGGTGTTCAGCAGCAGCACGCGGCCGGCGATGTCGTCGTAGCCGCTGCCCGCCGGCAGCCGGTGGAGGCGGTAGTCGATGCCGACCTCCCGGCAGGTGCGGGCCTGGTTCTCGGCGTAGAGCCCGGCCGAGCGGTCGTCGCCGACGAGCACCGCGTCGAGGCGGACCGGCCGGCCGGAAGCGGCGATCCGGATCCGGATCGCGTTGCGGATCTCCTCCGACAGCCGCTTGCCGTCGATGAGCCGAGCCCCGACCTGTTCCCGAATCTCTCCGGTGAGCATGGCGGAAGTCTATGGGAACCCGAACGGGGTGCGGCCCCGCGGCCCCGCGCCGGTAGACTCCGCCGGTCCGGCCGGTGGTGACCCGGCCCGGCCCGTGCGCGGCGCGGCGATCCCATGGGATGGGCTCGCGCGGCCGACGAGGTGCCTCCCCATGATGAGTGTCGCGAACCGCATGCCGCTCGCCGTCCTCCTGCTCGCCTCCGCCGTCCCCGCCGCCGCGTGGGGCCAGGCGCCGATTCCCGCGACGCCCCTCGTCCCCGCGAGGGCCGCCGAGCCGAGGCCGTCGCGAGACGTCCCGCCGCTCACCATCGGCGACAAGGCCCCGGCCTTCGAGATCGCCGAATGGGTCAAGGGCTCTCCCGTGAAGGCCTTCGAGCCGGGCAAGACCTACGTGATGGAGTTCTGGGCGACCTGGTGCGGCCCCTGCCGCACGAGCATGCCGCACATCAGCGAGCTGCAGGGCCAGTACGGCGACCGGGTCACGTTCATCGGGGTGAGCGACGAGAAGCTCGACACGGTGAAGGGCTTCCTCGACCAGCCCGAGTGGGCCGCGAAGACGCAGTACACCTTCGCGACCGACCCCGACCGCTCGACGCACGACTCGTACATGAAGGCCGCGTCGCAGATGGGAATTCCCACCGCGTTCGTCGTCGGCAAGGACGGCACCGTCCAGTGGATCGGCCATCCGATGAACATCGACGGTCCGCTTGCCGAGGTCGTCGCCGGCACCTGGGACGCCGCGGCGTTCAAGAAGCAGTTCGACGCGGAACTCGCGAGCGAGAAGCTGCGCCGCGAGACGATGGGCAAGGTCCGCGCCGCGATGCAGAAGGGCGACTGGGACGGCGTGATCGCGGTGTACGACGAGGTGCTCGCGAAGAATCCCGACGACCTGCAGACCCTGATGTCGAAGGCCCAGGTGCTGCTCACCAAGGCGAAGCGGCCCGCCGATGGCTACGCGATCGCGAAGTCGATCGTCGAGAAGAACGGCTCGAACCCGATGCTGCTGAACGCCCTCGCGTGGATGGTCGTCGAGAATCCCGAGATCACCGATCGCGACCTCGGCTTCGCGGTCTCGACCGCCCGCAAGGCCGTCGAGGCGAGCGGCGGCAAGGACGGCTCGATCCTCGACACGCTGGCCCGCTGCCTGTGGGAGTCGGGCGACAAGGCGGGCGCGATCGAGACGCAGCGGAAGGCCGTCGAGTTCGCCCCCGAGGGGCCGATGGCCGAGGAGATGAAGGCGACGCTCAATCGCTACGAGGGCGACCCGAAGGGCTGAGCGGCCCCGGACGCGACGATCCACGACGCCCGGCGAGCGATCGCCGGGCGTCTTTCGTTCACAGCTCGATCTCGCGGGCCTCGGCGCTCGAGCGATAGATCCCGTCGACGATCCGCTGGAGGGCGATGCCGTCGGCGGCGCTCGCGTGCGGCGCGACCCCGCGCTCGACCGCGTCGCGGAATTGGCGGTACTGGCGATCCCAGGCGTGGTCGAGGGCGTCGCCCGGCTCGACGAGGGCCTTCACGTCGACGATTCGCCCGTCCTCCTCGGTCGCGAGCGTGCAATTCGACCCGAGCACCTCGAGCGAGATCCCGCCGCGATCGCCGAGGATCACGATGCCGTCCTTGAGCGCGCCCTCCGGCGCGTTCATCGCCCAGCTCACGTTGAGCTCGACGGTCAGGCCGCCGTCGAGGCGGATCAGTGCGGTCGCCTGGTCCTCGACGTCGAAGGTCCCATCGGGCCTCGGCGGCCCCGCCCACATGTCGACGAAGCGGTAGCCCGCGATCGGGTGGCCGAACGTCGAGGTGCACGAGCCACTGACCCGCGTGGCCTTCGGGTAGCCGACCAGATGCAGCACGACGTCGAGGACGTGCACGCCGAGATCGATGAGCGGCCCGCCGCCCGACTTGGCCTTCGTGGTGAACCATCCGCCGAGGCCGGGAATGCCGCGGCGCCGGTAGAGCGAGCACTTCGCGTGGTAGACGCGGCCGAGCCGGCCGGCCGAGGCGAACGCCTTCGCGGCGACGACGGTCGGCGTGCCGCGGCAGACGAAGCCGACCTGGACGGTCCGGCGGGCCGCGTCGGCGGCGTCGGCGATGCGGCGGCACTCGGCCTCGTCCATCGCCATCGGCTTCTCGAGCAGGACATGCTTCCCGGCGGCGAGGGCGGCGATCGCGTGCTCGGCGTGCAGGAAGTTCGGCGTGGCGATCGCCACCGCGTCGACGTCGGGACGCCGGAGGAGCTCGGCCAGGGACGGGCTCGCCTGCGTCGGCTGCCCCGCCGCGGCCATCGCCCGGGCCAGGCCTTCGGCCGATGCCGCGTTCGCATCCCACGCCCCGACCACCGCGACCCCGTTCCGGGCGGCGGCGCGGGCGTGGACGTTCCCGATCGAGCCGCTTCCGATGATGCCGAGCCGCATGGCCATGCGCGAGTCCTCCGGTGACTTTCGTGGGGGGCAAGATAGCCGCGTCGGCCGATAGAATCGGCCCCATGGCCTCGACTCCCCGCTCCGTGACGATCGTCGGCGCCGGCATCTGCGGCCTTTCGGCCGCGTGGCTCCTTGCCCGCCGCGGCGTGAAGGTCACGGTGCTCGAGCGCGATCCCGACGCGTACGCCGGCGGCGTCTCGGCCTCGTGCGGCAACGCGGGACTCCTCTCGATCGGCCACTATCCGCTCACCCGGCCCGGAGTCTCGATCCGCGGCCTCAAGTGGATGCTGAGCTCGACCAGCCCGCTCTACATCCGACCGCGGCTCGACGGCGAACTGGTCTCGTGGCTCTGGAATTTCCACCGCCACTGCAACCAGGACCACCTCGACGACTGCATGCGGGTCCTCGGCGACATGGGCTTCAGGACGCTGGCCCTGTACGAGGAGATGATCCGCTCGGAAGGGATCGAGTGCGACTACGCCCGCGACGGCTGGCTCGACGTGGTGCTGGACCCGGCGAACATGGCGGCCGCCGAGGCCGAGGCGAGGGCGCTCGCGCCGCTCGGCTATTCGTACCGGCGCATGGAGGCCGCCGAGGCCCGGGCGTTCGACCCGTGCCTTCGCGAGGGGATCGCCGGGGCCGTGCATTACCGCGACAGCGCCCACTGCGATCCCGGCGACTTCCTGCGGCAGCTCGCCGCGGCCGTCGTGCGGAACGGCGTCGAGATCCGGCTCGGGGCCGAGGTCGACGGCTTCGTCCGCGACGCGAAGGGTCGCTGCGGCGGCGTTCGCATCCTCGGCGGGGCGACCGTCGAGAGCGACGCGACGCTGCTCGCCGCGGGCGTCTGGAGCGACGGGCTCGCGAAGGCCGCGGGCTTCCGCGTGCCGATGTTCGGGGCCCGCGGCTACCACCTGCAGCTCTCGGGCATGCCGGTGCCGCGCACGGGCATGGTGCTGCACGAGACCTTCGTCGCGGTCACCCCGATGCGCGACACGGTACGTCTCGCGGGCACGCTCGAGATCGACCGACTCGGCGAGCCGTGGCGACGCGAGCGGCTCGCGATGCTGCCGAAGGGCGCGGCCCGCTACCTCGAGGGCGTCGAGGGCGCCGAACCCGCAAGCGCGACCCACGAGTGGGCCGGCTACCGGCCGTGCACGAGCGACGGCATGCCGGTCATCGGCCCCGCACCGCTCGACGGCCTCTTCGTCTGCACCGGCCACGCGATGATGGGCATGACCCTCGGACCGGTGAGCGCCCGCGCCGTCGTCGAGACGATGTTCGGCGAGTCGCCCTGCGTCGACCTCTCGATGTGCCGCGCCGAGCGCTTCGGGCCGGTGGCGAGGCTTTCCGCGGCGAGCTTCTGAATCACCAGAGCATCGCGGCGCCGAACACGCCGCTCGAGTCGCCGTGCATGGCCCGGCGGACCGAAGTCGTGCCGCAGTCGCCGAAGACGAGCTCGGCGAGCCGCGGCGGAACGCGTTCGTAGATCGCCTCGACGTTGCTCACGCCGCCGCCGAGCACGATGCAGTCGGGGTCGAGCAGGTTGACGACCGAAGCGAGCGACAGCGCGAGCCCCTCGACGAGGCGGTCGATCGTGGCCGAGCACGCCGCGTCGCCTGCCGCGGCGCGCCGGGCGATGTCGGGAAGCGCGACGTCCTCGCCGGTCCGCTCGCGATGGCCTCGCTCGATCGCGGGCCCGGCGAGGAACTGCTCGCGGCAGCCGGCAAGGCCGCAGTAGCAGGGCCGGGCCTCGCGCTCGGCCCGATCGGTCCCGGGCATCGGGCTGTGTCCCCACTCGCCGGCGACGCCGTTGCGGCCGTCGCGGGCCTTGCCCCCGATGACCACGCCCCCGCCCACGCCGGTGCCGAGGATCACGCCGAAGACGACGTCCGCCCCGCGGCCCGCCCCGGTCACCGCCTCGGACAGCGCGAAGCAATTCGCGTCGTTGCTCGCCCGCACCTCGCGGCCGAGCCGCCGGGCGACGTCGGCGACGAACGGTCGGCCGTTCATGCGGGTCGAGTTCGAGTTGCGGTGCAGCCCGCTCACCGGGCTCGTCGAGCCGGGATGGCCGATGCCGACGGCGGCCCTCGCCGACAGCTCGCGCTCGCCGGTCTCGACGAGCGTCGCGATGGTCGAGATCGTCGCGTCATAGTCGCCCTGCGGGGTCGGAAGCCGCTTCCGCCAGAGGGCCGCGCCGGCCGGATCGATCGCGACCGCCTCGGGATTGGAGAAGCGGTTGGGCAGACCAAAGGATGAGTTCGAATCGAGACCCGATTGGCCGAGCACGGATGACGCCGGTTGCCCGGTCACGAATTGATCGGCCCGCGAGCTCGCGAGCG
>JBEIUL010000351.1:0-3228 GCA_040374395.1 Phycisphaeraceae bacterium | reverse complement strand
GCCTCGCGTCGTGGTGCGCGCCCCCCCGGGGTCGCGCCCCACGCCCGGTCGCATGCACGCCTGCGGCCATGACGGCCACGTCGCGATCCTGCTCGGCGCGGCCCGCACGCTCGCGCGGATGGCCCGCGAGGAACCCCTGCCGCGACCGGTGACCTTCATCTTCCAGCCCGCCGAGGAGGGCGGTGGCGGCGCCCGCCGGATGGTCGAGGACGGCTGCCTCGACGGCTCGCGGCTCGGTCCGCCGGTGCGATCGATCTACGGCCTGCACGGCTGGCCCGGTTTCGCGCTCGGCACCGCCGGCACCCGCAGCGGCCCGCTCTTCGCCTCGAGCGACCGTTTCGAGATCGAGATCCGCGGCGTGGGAACCCACGCCGCATGGCCGCATCTCGGCCGCGACCCGATCCTCGCGGCGGCCCACGTCACGACCGCACTCCACTCGATCGTGAGCCGCGAGATCGACCCGCTCGACGCCGCGGTGGTGAGCGTGACGCGGATGAACGCGGGAACCACCTTCAACGTCATCCCGCCGGTCGCGCACCTCGGCGGAACGGCCCGTGCCCTCGACGAGAACGTCCGCCGCACGCTCGAGCGCCGCATCGGCGAGGTCGCGCGGCAGGTCGCCGCGGGCCTCGGATGCACGGCGTCGGCCACCTACCACGACGGCTACCCGATCACGCGGAACCATCCGCACGCGGTCGCCGCCTTCGACCGCATCGCGACCGCGACGATCGGCGCGGAACGCGTCCGGCCGGTCGAGCGGCCGGTCATGGGCGGCGAGGATTTCGCGTTCTACCTCGAGCGGGTGCCCGGCTGCATGTTCGCCCTCGGCCTGCTCGGGCCGGGCCTCGAGTCGATGCCCGCCCTGCACCACCCGGCCTTCGACTTCAACGACGACGCGATCGCGACCGGCGTCGAGCTCTTCTGCCGGCTCGTCCTCGACCCGGCGGCGTGACCGCGAAGGATCCGCGTCCCGGAACCTCGAGGTCCGCGGCGATCGCGAATTCCGCGGCTTTCGACGCGATCGGCCCGGGTGGCGGTTGTGTCGACGCGGTTTCAGCCGCACAATCGACCAGATGCTCGCCTGCCCGCTGCTTGCCGCGTCCATCGCCCTCGCCCCGCCGGCGCCCGCCGCCGTTCCCGACGCCCGCCCCGACGCCGGCCTCCGGATGCGACGGCCGATCGGCCTCCTGCCCGGCTCGGCCGTCGTGCCGCAGGCGACCCTCGCCCCGCTCCGCGGAGACGGCGACCGGCTCTCGATCATGCTGCCTGATCCGGACGGCACGCCGTTGCGGATCGAGCTCGTCCGCACCGAGCCCTTCGCGAGCGACGCACGCGTCGAGGTGCACGGCCCGCGCGGCATTCGGACGCTGACGGTCGCCGACCTCGGCGTCGATGCCTGGCAAGGTCTCGTCGCGGGCGAGCCCGGCTCGACGGTCTTCCTGCTTGCCGCGCCCGACCTCGCCGGCGGCATCGTCCGCGTCGGCGACCGGACGCTCTTCCTCTCGACCGGCCCGGTCGGCCGCGGCCTGCCCGCGACGATCTGGGAGCCCGCCGCGACTCCCGGCCTTCCCGCCGGAACCTGGTCGTGCACGACGCTCGAGCCGCCGCCCGCCGACGGCGGCGTGGCCGGCTACGAAGGCGGCGACGGGACCCGCTGCCGCGAGGTCGACGTCGCCCTCGAGACCGACGTCGAGTACCTCGCGAACGTCTTCGGCGGCAGCGTCCGCGCCGCGACCGCCTACGCGGCGCTCCTCGTCGGCGCGACGGGATCGATCCTCACCGACGACGCGAACGTCCGCCTGCGGCTCTCCTACCTCCGGCTCTGGGAAGGCGATGACCCGTGGACGCAGGGCTCGACGGTCGACCAGCTCTTCCAGTTCCGCGACCACTGGATCGCCTCGATGGCCGGCGTCGACCGCGACGAGGCCCACTTCATCTCGGGCCGCGGCCTCGGCGGCGGCGTCGCGTGGCTTCCCGGGCTCTGCGGCGACTACTCGTACGCGCTCTCGGCCGACCTCGGCGGCTCGTTCCCGTATCCCCTGCTCGACCACTCGCACGCGAACTGGGACATCTTCGTCTTCGCCCACGAGACCGGCCACAACTTCGCGGCGCCGCACACCCACCAGGTCACGCCGCCGCTCGACGGCTGCGGGAACGGCGACTGCTCGGGGGCATGGGAAGGCACGATCATGAGCTACTGCCACGGGTGCGACGGCGGCATGTCGAACATCAACCTTCGGTACCACCCGGGGAACGCGTCGCAGATCAAGGCGTTCCTGTATCAGGCTCCGTGCGAGTACACCGACCCCTTCGGCGCGGCGGTCGCCGTCGACGATGCGGTCGTCTCGCTCGGAGGGCTGCCGATCGCGGTGCGTCCGCTCGACAACGACCGGCCCGCGAATTGCGGCGCGGTGGCGATCTCCGGCTTCGCGCCGACCACCGTCGCGGGCGGCACGGTGATCGCGACCGGCGAGGTCCTCGCGGTGACGCCGCCACCCGGCTTCAGCGGCGTCGACTCGTTCACCTACACGATCGTCGACGTGAACGGTTCGATCGACATCGGGCAGGTCGTCGTCGAGGTCGTTCCGGTGCTGGCCGCGACGCCGGTGAACGGCTCGCAACCCGGGCTGGACGTGGCCTGGTTCGACATCGTGCCGGGAACCGCGTGGCTGCCTGATTTCTCGGCCCTGACGCCGTACGCGACCTCGTCCGCCGCGACCGTGGCGTGGGAGTCGACCGGCGGCGAGTTCGGCGACAGCGGCCGCGCGGAGTTCGTCGGAGCCGTCCTGACGGGGTGGCTCGACGCGCCGGCGACCGCGGCGTGGACGATCCACGCCGAGAGCGACGACGGCTCGCGGGTCTGGATCGACGGGGACCTCGTCGTCGACAACGACGGCCTCCACCCGATGGTGAACCGCTCGGGGACGGTGGCCCTCGCCGCGGGGAAGCACGCGATCCGGATCCACTTCTTCGAGAACGGCGGCGGTGCCGGGCTGATCCTCCGGGCCGAGGCCGCGGGACACCCGCTCGCGGTCGTGCCGGCAGCCTGGCTGCGGCGGGGTGGCACGGTCGGCCTCCCGGGCGACGTCGACGGCGACGGGACGGTCGGTCCCGGTGACCTCGCGGCGCTTCTCGCCGGCTGGAACGGGCCGAGTCCGGACCTGACCGGCGACGGGGTGGTGGGTCCCGCGGACCTCTCCGTCCTGCTCGGTAACTGGACGGCCGGCT
>JBEIUL010000202.1:0-5068 GCA_040374395.1 Phycisphaeraceae bacterium | reverse complement strand
GTATGGCGGGAAGGGGCGGCCCCGTGCCATCGGACGGCAGAAATCGCCTCAGTCTGCGACGACCGCGGGCAGGACGAGGTCGGCCCCCGCGTCGCGCACGGCGTACGTGAAGCCCTTCTGCACGGCGGCCGCCCCGAGCCGGCCCGAGAAATCCATCACGAGGATCCCCACCTGGTAGTCGGCGACGTTCGGATTTTTCCGCACGACGCGGCGGATCGCCTCGTCGGCGGCCTCCTGCGGGGTGGCGCCTCGCCGCAGGCTCTCGACCGCGACGAAGCTCGCGAGCGAGCGCAACACGATTTCGCCGAGGCCGGTGCAGACCGCGCCGCCCGCATCGGAATCGATGAAGAGGCCGGCCCCGACGATCGGCGAGTCGCCGACGCGGCCGGGCATCTTCCACGCGAGGCCGCTCGTCGAGCACGACGCGGCCATGCGGCCGTCGCGGTCGAGGACCAGCGTGCCGACGGTGTCGTGGTTCTCGACGTTGACCTTCGGGCGGTACTCGCTCGTCTCGAGCCACTTTCGCCACTCGGCTTCCATCTCGGGCGAGAGGCGGTCGGGAAGGAGGGGAATGCCCTGCGATTCCGCAAACTTCCGAGCCCCGTCGCCGACGAGGATCGCGTGCGGCGTGCGTTCCATCACGAGACGGGCGAGCGAGACCGGGTGCTCGACGCCGCGCACGCAGAGCACGCTGCCTGAGCGGTTGCGGTCGTCCATCACGGCGGCATCGAGCGTCACGACGCCGTCGCGGTCGGGCCGGCCGCCGAGTCCGACGGTGCGGTCGGGGCAGTCGAGCTCGACGGCGCGGGCCGCGGCCTCGGCGGCGTCGAGGGCGGAACCGCCCGATTCGAGTGACGCCCAGGCGGCGGCGTTCGCGACTTGCCCGTGGTTCCAGGTCGAGAGGCACAGCGGGCCGTGGGGCGGGGCCGACGGCGCGTCGCGGCCGGGCCGGGTCGCGCACCCGGCCGCCGCCGACCCGAGCATCAGGCCCGCAAGGGCGGCGCGGCGATCGCACGCGGTGTCCATGTCAGTTCTGCTTCGCCTCGATCGCGAGCAGCAGGATGCCCGCCGCGATGCCGAGCCGACGGTCGAGCAGCCGCGATCGGTCGGGGCTGAAATCGAGCGTGACCTTGCTCACGAACGGATTGAAGTTGCGGCGGAACGTGCAGGCCGGACGCTCGCCGACCGTGCCGTGGTAGGTCTGCGGCAGCCACTCACCCGCGACGAGCCGGTGCAGCAGCGCGAGGACGAGGTTGTCCTCGCGGATCGAACCGAACTCGCGGCCCGTCGCGTCGAGCAGCGTCCACTCGTCGGAGACGATCGACTTCATGGCCTTGCGACGCAGGCTTCCGAGCGGCTCGCCGCTTCGGGCGTCGGTCACGTCGTAGGTCGCGCCGAGATCGATCACCGAACGGGCCTTGATGTCGAGGATGGGCCGGGACATCGCCTCGTCGGCGAAGATGCGGATGTCCTCCTTCAGCTTGAAGGCCTTCTGTTCGGAGTACGCCGCCAGCGATCCGTCGGGGGCATAGATGTGGAAGGCGCCGCCGAGCAGCTTGAAGACCTTGCGGCGGAGGAGGTAGGTCGGATGGGGGAAGGGGTCGGACTGCATCGAGGATTCCTTCGGTCCCTCGCCTGATCAGGGCTTCGCCAGCGTCATGCGGAACTCGAGCGGCTTCTCGGCGGGAGCGCCTTCCTTCGCGGGCTTCGGCTCGACGACGAGCAGCAGCGTGGTCGGGTCGACGCGGGTGTACGTGACGCGCGACAGGCTTCCCGCCTTCGCCTTCTCGGGATCGTCGACCGGCACGAACGAGACGCTCGTCGCGTCGAGGCGGTCGAGCTTCAGCGTCATCGGCTCGGCGCGTCGCGGGTCGGTGTCGAAGTTCCCGTGCACGTGGATCTGCCGCAGGATCGTGCCGTCCTTGGTGGCGACGATCTGCGTGAACTCGTAGAAGGGCGTCGCACCGTTGCCGACCACGCGGCGGAACGAGCCGAGAATGGCTTTGCCGCGCGGGGCGCCCCAGGTCTCCTCGATGATTGCGCCGTTCGGCTGGTCGAGCGTCCACGTGCCGGTGAGGAAGGCCAGCGGGGCGATCGCGGCGTCGGGGGCGGGGCCGGAGGTGGGCTTGGGGGCCGTGTCGGGCGCGGAGGCGCAGGCGGGGAGCAGGAGTGCGGCCAGGAGAGCAAGCGTGAGGAGGCGGTGGAAGTGGGTCATGGGAGGGATTCGCGTTGGGGAACGGTACCGCGGTTCGCGGTTCATGGAGCGTCGGTCTACGGGCGACGTGGAGGTCGTCGGGTGTTCTTCTCGCGTCCAGCCCGCGAACGGCTTCCGCGTCCATCCAAGGCGGTGGCGGACCGCCCACCCCAGTTACAGGCACGACGCTCATCGCGCGAGACGGCACCTGACTTCACTTTGGGGGCGTCGGTCCGCGACCGACGCGGAAGGAGGAAGGCGTTCACCGCGAGTTCAACCCTTGAACGGCATGGGCGTTCCTCCCGGGCGGTCGCGGACCGCCCACCCCAGTGACGGTCAGGACGTCCGTCGTTCGCCCCGACCCCGCGCCTCAGCTCGCCTTCCCCTCGATCGGCTCCGCCCGGCACATCCGGATCCGGTCGCAGTGCGGGCACCGCAGCAGCTTCAACGGCCGCCCCGCGGCCCCGATGCGGATGCCGGGATACGGGAACGTCCGCTCGCACGTGAGGCAGCGGGCCTGCCAGTGCTTCTGCGTATGTTCGACGAGCCGCTTGAGGAAGCGGAACATCAGGAGGTCCCTCGCGAGGCGGGTCGGAACGCGCCGTCGGCCACGGCCAGCGACATGCCGAGCCCCTCCGCCAGCCGCTCGCACGCCGCGATCGTCGCGCGACGATGCCGCGCGGCCGGACCCGGCTCGAGCCACGCCCTTGCGCTCCGCAGTTTCGCTGCCTCGCGATCACTCGAGGCGTCGACCCGCGCGACGAGCGACTCGCCGACGAGAATCGGCAGCGTGTAGTAGCCGTGCACTCGCTTCGCTGCGGGCACGAACGCCTCGAAGCGGTAGTCGAAGCCGAACAGGCCCGCGAGGCGGATGCGGTCGCGGATAAGCGGGTCGAACGGGGCAAGGGTTCGCGGCGTCGGGTCGGGTTCCGGCCCGGTCTTCCGCCAGTCGACCCTCGCCAGGCCCGCCGACGGCTTCTTGCCGATCCGCTCGAGCATCGCGGGAATGCCACGACCTTCGCGAATCGCCTGCGCACTCCATGCCCGCGCCTCGGCCAACGACACGAGATTCAGGAACTGCGACAGCTCGCGCGGCGTCGCCGTGCCGAGCCGCGCGAGGGCCTCGCCGCACGCGAAATCGACGAGTTGTCCGCGATCCGGCATCGCCTCCGGCTTCCCGTGCACCCGCTCGGCGAGGTCGTACACCTTCTCGAAGCCGCGCCGCGAGTGCACCGCGATCTCGCCGGATCGCCACAGCAGCTCGAGCGCCGCCTTGTGCGGCGACCAGTCCCACCAGCCCTCGGCCTTGCGGCCCGTTCGCGAGGGGAAATCGCGCGTCGACAGCGGCCCGCGCCCGGCGATCTCCGTCCGCACCTCGTCGAGCGTGCGCTTCCAGCCGCGTCCGAGCCGCTCCCGCATCCACGCATGCCGCGCGAGCCGCACGCGATCGCGCTCGAACCGGTGCGTCCACCACGCGAGCCAGTCGCGGCGGATCACGCTCGCGTCGTGCGTCCAGTGCTCGAAGAGCTCGCGGCTCGACTCGAGGTGGTGGCTCAGGTACTCGGGCCGGTAGCCGTCGAGCCGCGCGTGGAGGATCAGGTGGTGGGCCCGCTCGACCGCGTTGATCGAGTCGACCTGCACGAAGCCGAGGCCGCGCACCGTCGCGAGCGTCGTCGCCCGCGTGGCCTTTCGTGGCGGTCCCGAAAGCCCCGCTCCCGCAAGCAGCAGGCGCCGCGCCGCCGCGACGGGAACGATCTCGGGCGCGGTCTTTTTCATCGCGTCAACCTGCGGGCTTCGCGCCCGCCGCGGCCTTGTGCACGCCGAGGTGCGTGAGGGCCGGGCACGCCCGGCTATCGAGGATCTCGATGCGAACGAACTTCGCCTTCGTCTCGGGAACCCGCACGATCCGTTGGTGCCCGATCGTGGTGCCCTCGGCGAGCGTCACCCAATCGCGATGGTTGTTCGACGGGTTCGCCGGCACCGACACCCGGAACGCCTTCACCCGCTGGCCGAGCCAGGTCGGTTCGGCCAGCACCACGCGATCGAACGGCTTCGCCGGGTCGAGCTCGACCTCGATCGCCGCCCGCGTCGCGCCGTCATTCGTCGCCCAATACGTCTTCGGGTCGCCGTCGATGGTCTTGTCGCTGCCGAACGGCTCGTCGCGCCGCGGCTCGCTCGCCTCGCGCGGCTGGAGGCCGCGAATGTCGTCGGCCGCGGTCGGCCGCCCGCGGGCGAGATCGGTGCCCGGCCCGTACGACGCCTCGACCATCGCCCTCAGGCCCACGACCGCCTTCACGTCGTTCTCGTGGATGAGCCCGCGGCGATCGACCGGGAAGTTCAGGTGGAAGTTCGCGTTGTGCCCGACGCTGCGTTCCCAGAGGTCGAAGAGATGCTCGGGCGTCTTGACCTTGTCGTCCTCGTTCGCGTGGTAGAACCAGCCGGGCCGGATGCTCACGTCGCACTCGGCGGGAATCCACGACTCGCCGTCGAGATCGCCCTCGTTGAGGCTCTTGGTGCTCGGCGGATTGTCGTTCCCGATGCCGTGGCCCTCGGCCTTGAGCATGCTCCAGCAGGTCTCGCCCGCCCAGCCCTGCTCGTTGCCGACCCAGCGGATGTCGGGACCGACGTCGCTGAACATCACCGCGTCGGGCTGCAGCTCGCGGACGACCGCGCGGAAGCTCGGGAAGTCGTAGACCTGCCGCTTCCCGTTCGGCCCCTCGCCGCACGCCCCGTCGAACCAGACTTCGAAGACCGGGCCGTACGAGGTCAGCACCCCAGACCAGCGGCCACTGCACTGGTGCGCCACTGGCTCAGGGTCAGGTTCCCCACTGCCGCTGCCTGGGGGGAGGGCGATCGCAGCCGAAATGCCATGGC
>JBEIUL010000557.1:0-1705 GCA_040374395.1 Phycisphaeraceae bacterium | reverse complement strand
CGGAACACCGAATGAAGAGCATCCCCTTCCGTCTCGCGTTGATCCTCGTCCTTGTCGCCGCCTGCGCATGGGCGGTCTCGGCCAAGCCCGTGCGGCTCGGAAAGGACCTCCGCGGCGGCGTCAGCCTCGTCTACAGCCTTTCGATTCCCGAAGGGGCTTCCGCCGAGCAGACCCTCGCCCAGGTGATCGAGGTGCTGAAGCAGCGGGTGAACCCGCAGGGCGTGCTCGACATCTCGATGCAGCCGCAGGGCCGCGACCGGATCGAGATCGTCATGCCGCTGCCGAACCCCGAGGTTCGCGAGCTGCAGCGGAACTACGACGAGACGCTCGCGTCGACCCTCGCGGCGAGCAGGGTCGGGGCGACGGAACTCGACCAGGCCCTCGCGGCCGGTCAGGCCGTGTCGCGATTCGGCGGTCTCGGCGGGTTGTCGAGCGAGGTTGCCGTGGTCCAGCAGGCCTTCGACGAGGCCCGGGACGCGAAGTCGGAACTCGAGCGGGCGGTGTCGGCGGCGGCCGGCGCCGAGGCGATCTCGGCGGCCGAGGACCGGGTCGTCGCGGCGGATCTCGCGCTCGAGCGGCTCCGCGCCGGGCTCCTGGCCCGAAACCTGCCGGAGTCGCGGCTCGCGGCGGCCCTCTCGATGGACGCCCGGGCTCCCCAGGCCGAGCCGACCGCCGGCGAGGCGTCAGCGCCCGCACCGGTCTCGCCCCGTCAGGTCGAGCTCGATTCGATCACCGCCGAGTTCCCGCACCTCTCCGACCGCATCGGGCCGCTGGTGGCCGCGTACGACGCGTACCTGGCGAAGCGGACCGGTTTCGACGACCCCGAGGACCTCATGCGGCTCCTGCGTGGCGCCGGCGTGCTCGAGTTCCACATCGCGGTGGCCGCGGGCAGCCCCGAGGGCGTGAACGTCGAAGACCTCCGGACGCAGCTGGCCGAGGCCGGTCCGCGGGGCACCGACTCGCCGGTCGCACGCTGGTACCGGATCAACGCCCTCGACCAGTGGGCCGACACGCCCGAGCAGCTCGATGCCCTCGAGGCGGATCCGGCGACGTACCTCGCGTCGACGCGGGGACTGGTCGGCGCGAAGTTCGCGGGCGACATCTACGTCCTGCTCTACATCTCCGAATCCAAGTGCATGACGCACGCGGGCGGCGACCGATGGGCGATCGAGCAGGCGTTCCAGACCCAGGACCAGCGGCTCGGCGGGGCGGCGGTCGCGTTCAACCTCGACGCTACGGGCGGCGCCCGCATGGCCCGGCTCACCACGCCGAACGTCGGGAAGCCGATGGCGATCGTGCTCGACGAGCAGGTCTACTCGGCGCCGTCGCTCAACAGCGCGATCGCCGGCAGCGGCGTGATCAGCGGAAACTTCACGCCCGAGCAGATCAACTACCTGATCCGAGTCCTCGCCGCCGGCTCGCTCGAGGCCCGCCTCTCGTCCGACCCGGTGTCGGTGAACATCCTCGGGCCGTCGATCGGCATCGACAACCTCGTCCGCGGCCGCGAGGCGATCGTTCTCTCGGTCTCCGTCACCTGCGTGGTGATGGTGCTCTACTACTTCCTCGCCGGCCTCGTGGCGGTCATCGCACTCTCGATCAACGCCCTCATGATCATCGGTATCATGGAGAGGATCGACTGCACCTTCACGCTGCCCGGCCTCGCCGTCATCGCCCTCTCGATCGCGATGGCCGTCGACGCGAACGT
>JBEIUL010000078.1:0-8286 GCA_040374395.1 Phycisphaeraceae bacterium | reverse complement strand
TCCCTGGGCGATGTACGAGCCGGGGCCGAAGTCGGAGCTCGTCCACGTGCCGACGACCGGCGGGCAGGCGCCGGCGACGCCGCCTTCGGGCGGTTCGCCGATGGTGAGCGTGGCGGGTTCGGCAAGCAGGACCAGCGACTCGGCGATGCGGGACGGCGAAGGTGCCTCGGAGAGGCGGCCCTTCGGCGGGGCGACCGGCAGCACGAGCGATGCGGCGAGCGCGAGGGGGATGAACGGCATGGGCTCAGTTACTCCGGGAGGTTTCCCGAGGTCACCATACGGCCGGTCGCCGGGGCGGCAAGCGACGAGTCGCGCGATTGGCTTCGAATGGGTCCGATACCGGACCGCTGGTCAGCGGCCGGCGAGCGACTCGGCGAGGGCCGCGACGAGATCGTCGGGTTCGGGAAGGCGGCCGGCCCCGACCGTACGGCATGCCTGCCAGCCCTCGCCCGGCGCGATCACGCGGAAGCCGTCGGCCTTGGCGGTCTCGACGTTCCGCCGGGTCGCCGGCTGGTTCCACATGACCTCGTTCATGCTCGGGGCGAGGAGGACGGGGATGCGGGCGCGGTCGACGGCCGAGAGCACGAGCGAAACCGGATCGTCGGTGAAGCCATGGACGAGGCGGGCGAGGAGGTCCATCGTGCACGGGGCGACGATCGCGGCGTCGATCGAGCGGGCGAGGCGGATGTGCTGCGGATCGGCGCGGTCGGACTGCGTCCACGGGTCGACATGGGCGGGACGGCCGGCGAGGGCCTCGAAGGTGAGCGGGGTGACGAAGCGGGTCGCGGCGGGCGTCATCGCGACGTGGACCTCGACCTTCGCCTGCGCGAGGGTGCTGACGAGCCCCGCCACCTTGAACGCGGCGATTCCGCCGCCGACGCCCACGAGGACACGACAGCCCGAAAGCGTCTCGATAGCCTTCGGGTCACCGCGGTACATGAGATGCAACCGAGCCTAGCGCCGGCGCGGACGCCGACCAGGCGGGATCAGCGATCCTCGTCCTCGACAATGTTCGTCGGGTCGAAGTCGAGCGTGATCTTCCCTTGACGGATCTCCTCGACGACGAGCTCAAGGTCGCTGCGACCCTGCCGCTCGAAGTGCGGGCGGGAACCGTCGATGAGTTCCTTGAGGCGACGCTGGATGAGGGCGGTGAGCTTGAAGCGGCCGCCGAGCTGTTCGACGATGGCGTCGCTCTTGAGGGTCTCGATCACGGGTGGGCCTCGCGGGGTTCTCGGGAGAATCCGGAAGTGTAGCCGATCGGCGGGGCGGGAACTTCGGGGGCAACGGGACTGCGGGGGCAAAGCGTTTACGACGCGGGTTCTGGCCTGTCCAAAAGAGGCCGAGCGGAAGCCGCCTCGGGAGCCGGATTGGATAGGGGCCGAATTGGACAGGCCAACTCTCGATGGGCGGAAGACGGTGACGAATCTTGGCCAACGACTTCAAGGACGCCCCGGCCACCGCCCGTCGCTCGAAACCAGCGAAACGAACTTGGCCTGTCCAAACGGCCAAACCGGCCGCGGCCTGTCCAAACAGCCGGAACCAAAATTTGGCCTGTCCAATCGCGGCTGTTCTCGGACCCCCGGAAAGGATTCCAGAGTCGCAACCACGTCCGATTCGTTTCCACGGTCAGCGTGGCCGGTCAACCAAGGCTGGACGAGCAGTTCTCGAATTGGCCTGTCCAAAGCCACCCCCTCGAATTGGCCTGTCCAAAGCCACCGGTTTCCGGACCTACGGGATGCTGCATCCGTTCCCGTACCCTCCACCCGGGACCCCGTGAAGACCGCAACCTCCATCCCCTCGCGACTCGCCGCCCGGTTGCGACGGCTTTTGGTCCGTCTCGGCATCGATCGCAACGGCTGGATCTTCCTTCTCGCTTCCCTCCTCGGGGTTTCGGTCGGGGTCGCTGCCCTCGGGTTCATCCTGCCCATCCACGCCGCCGAACGGCTCTGGACCTGGGCCGCCGCCAGCCACCCCCAGGTGTTCCCCTTCCTGCTGGTCGCCGTGCCGATGCTCGGAGGTCTGCTCACCGCCCTCGTCACCCGGGCGATCCCCCTTCCCTTCGCCGGTCACGGCGTCTCGGCGGTTGTCTACGCCGTCGCACTCCGGAAATCATCGATCCCGCTCGCCCTCGGGATCCGCCAGTGGCTCGCGTCCAGCGCGACCCTGATGAGCGGCGGTTCGGCCGGACCGGAAGGCCCGATCGCCTCGATCGGTTCGTCGATCGGGTCATCGTTCGCGCGACGCGCCCGCCTCGACGCCGGCGGGGCCGCCACGCTCGTCGGCAGCGGAGCCGCCGCGGGCATCGCCGCGGTCTTCAACGCCCCGTTCGCCGGAGTCTTCTTCGCCCTCGAGGTGTTGCTCGGCGACTTCTCGATCCGGACCTTCACCGCGATCGTCGTCTCGGCGGTGCTCGCCAGCGCCACCGTGCAGACCGTACTCGGCACCCGCGAGCCGCTCTTCGGCACGCCGGTCGGCGGATTCGATCCGGTCAGCGAAAACCTCACCGTGCTCGGCGCTCCGGTCTTCCTCGGCCTTGGCGTGGTGTGCGGACTCGTCGCCGTCCTCTTCATCCGCTCGCTTCGCCGCACCGAGCGGACCTTCGGCCGCATCCCGCTGCCGGCGTGGTCGAAGCCCGCGATCGGCGGCCTACTGCTCGGGCTGCTCGGACTTGCGTACCTGCGGCTCCTCTCCGACGTGCCCGACCAGCCCGCGTTCATGGGAAGCGGCTACGCACTCGCGTCCGGGCTGCTGGACGCCGACCGGTTCACCTCCATCGACCGCGGTTTCCTGCTCGCGCTCCTCGCGTGGCTGGTGCTGAAGGGACTTGCCACCTGCCTCACCCTCGGCTCGGGCGGAAGCGGCGGGCTGTTCGCGCCGAGCCTCGTGCTCGGCGCGATCGCCGGGGCGCTCTACGGCTCGCTCCTCAAGCTCACCGGGCTGTTTCCCGACTCGCTCCCCGCGCACACCGCGATCGTCGGAATGGCCGGCGTCGTCGCCGCAACGACCCACGCCCCGATGTGCGGAATCATGCTCGCGTACGAGCTGACCCGCGACTACGGCCTCATCCTGCCGCTGATGCTCACCGCGGTGATCGCGACGGTCGTCGGCCGCCTGATCGAACGCGAGAGCATCTACACCGCGGGCCTGGCCGCGATGGGCATCCGCCTCGGCGCCCGCGGCGGGGTGAACCTGTTGCGTGAGCTGACCGTCGGCGAGGTCCCGCCGCGGCCCGTCACTCCGCTCGAGCTCGGCACGCCGGCCGGCACGCTGCTCCAGCGGCTCGAGGAAGGGGTCGCGTTCTCGTCCGTGGTCGTCGTCGACCGCGACGGCCGCTACGCCGGCAGCATCACCGAGGCCGACCTGCGGGCGGCGCTCCTCCATCGCGAGGCGATGCCGCTTCTTGACGTGGGCGAGCTCATTCGCCGCGGACTGCCGAGGCTCTCGCCCGCCGACACCCTCGAGATCGCCCTCGACCGCCTCTCGCGGACCGACGCCGACGCACTGCCCGTCCTCGACGATGACGGGCGACCGATGGGAACCCTCACCCGCGACGCGGTGCTCCTTCGCTATCGTCGCCGCCTGGAGTCGACCTCGTGAGCGGCGAACCGCGAGCCTTCCGCTTCGGCGCGTCCGCGCGGCTCACCCACCGCCGCGAGTTCGCCCGGGTCCGCGACGGCCGGGCCCGCGTCGATCTCGGTCCCCTCTCGATCTTCGCGGTCCCCAATCCGCTCGGCCGGTCGCGCCTCGGCATGAGCATCGGCCGCCGCATCGGCATCGCGGTCCGCCGCAACCGGCTCAAGCGACACCTCCGCGAGGCCTTCCGGCTCGAGCGAGGCGGCTTTCCGGGCGCCTACGACGTCCTCGTCACCGCCCGCCCCCATGACGAGCTGCCGCTCGACGAGTATCGCGCCATCGTCGTCGAGGCCCTCCGCCGCCTGCACGAGACCTGGCGTCGCCGCTCGGGACGCGACGCCCCATGACGCCCCCGCCCCGCCCGTCGCTCGTCGCCCGGGGGCTGATCCTCATCGTCCACGGCTACCGCCGCTTCCTCGGGCCGGCCATGGGCGGACACTGCCGCTTCGCCCCGAGCTGCTCCCGCTACGGACTCGACGCCCTCGAACGCCACGGCGCCCTCCGCGGCTCGTGGCTCACCGCCCGCCGGATCCTCCGCTGCCATCCGTGGGGCGGCTCCGGCGACGATCCGGTGCCGTGAGCCGGTCACTCGACCCGGTTGCGGATCGATCCCACCCGCTCGATCGTGATCTCGACCTCGTCGCCCGAGTCGAGGAAGCGCGGCGGCTTCCGGCCCGCGCCGACGCCCGCCGGCGTGCCGGTCAGGATGAGCGTTCCGGCGAGCAGCGTCATGCCGCGGCTCAGCTCGGCGACGAGCTCATCGACGGGAAAGAGCATCAGGCTGGTGCGGGCGCTCTGCACGACCTCGCCGTTGAGCCGCGTCTCCAGCAGGAGGTCCCGCGGGTCACCCACGGCCGCGGCCGGGGCGAGGTCGGACAGCGGGCAGAACGTGTCGAAGCTCTTGCCGCGGCAGAACTGGCCGCCGCTGCCTTCCTTCTGCCACCAGCGGGCGCTCACGTCGTTCGCGACGCGATAGCCGGCGACCACGTCGAACGCCCGCTCCCGCGGCACGTCGCGGCAATCGCGGGCGATCTCGACGGCGAGCTCGCCCTCCCAGTCGACCTGCGGGCCCTTCTCGCGGCACGCCGCCGGGATCCGGATCGGGTCACCGCCGCGGCAGGCGCTCGCCGGATTCTTCATGAAGACCATCGGGTACGCGGGCCTTGCGGCGGCATGCCCCATCTCCTTCGCATGGTCGGAGTAGTTCTGGCCGATGGCGAGGATGGCGGGGAAACGGCGGGACGGATCGACGGTCATGGGGTCTCTCCGGATCGGCATCGGCGGTCACTTCCGCTCCAT
This sequence comes from Phycisphaeraceae bacterium, assembly GCA_040374395.1. Lineage (GTDB taxonomy): Bacteria > Planctomycetota > Phycisphaerae > Phycisphaerales > SM1A02 > JBEIUL01. The sequence continues at coordinate 3,354 of JBEIUL010000078.1, read as the reverse complement.
CTCGTCGCGGGTCTCGGTCGGGGCGACCTTGGCGGCGGTCTCCTCGGCCTTGCGGGCGCGGTACTCCTCCATGCCCGGCGGCTCGGGGAAGACCTGCTCGAAGCGGAGCGTATTCGCGAGCGGGCTGCGGCGGAACTCGGCCTCGAGCGGCTCGCGGGTCGTGTCGTACACGGCCCGCCGTTCCTTCTCGGGCGCCCGGTTCCAGATCGTGAGCCGGTCGATGAGCGGCGTGTTCGCGTCGAGAAGGACCCCCCGGAACACGTCCTCGACGCTCGTCTCGAGGCTGCCGATCAGGTCCCGCATGCGGCCCTCGCCGAACTTGTTCACGAAGTCGTTCGACTCCCGGCTCCTGAAGTACGCGGTGAGCTCGCCCGCGAACCGGACCGCCGCGTCGAGGATGTCGCGGTTCCCCTGCAGCAGGCCCTCGCGGAAGCCGCGGGTCAGCGCCGCGTACACGTCCCCGCGGGCGACCTCGGGCTGCATCTCGTACTCGCCCCGCGTCACGTTCCGCACGAACGTCTCGAGGTCGGCCTGGTACTTCGCGTTCGGGATCACGCCGCCCGACCCGTACAGCGCGTCGAGCTCATCGAGGATCGCCTGCGCGCCCTCGACGTCGCCGGCCCGGTAGAGCTCGCGCACCGCCGAGCTCATGAAGTTCTCGTGCAGCGCCGTGAACGAGTCGCCGCCGCCGCCGCGGGTCTCGTAATGCTTGTCGTAGAGGCGGCGGAAGTACCGGTCGAGCACCTTGATCCAGCGGGGATCGCTCAGCCGCGTCGGGTTGTCGCCGGCGAACACGTCGAAGGCCGTCAGGCCCGAGCGGGCGAGGGCCTGCATCGCCTGGATCTCGGTCCGGTCGTTGTTGACGATCTTGTAGATGTCGTCGGAATTCTCGTACCGCAGCGCCCCGTACTGCCCGCCCTTCCGCGACCAGTAGAGGGCGTGGGCCTGGGGGTGCCGCCAGTCGAGCGGGCCGGTGTCCCGCGTGTACTCGTACATGAGCCGCGGATCCATGTTGTAGCGCTCGAGCAGGACCTTCTTCCGCAGGAACGCGAGGAAGTCCTCCGCGGCCTTGCGGTCCTCCGGCTTCGCGTCCGGCCCGAGGGCTCCCGCGAACGCCGTGTCGATCGCCTTGAAGAGGCGGTTCTGGAATCGCCCCCCCGCCTCGCCGTCGCTCGCCGAGAGCTGGGCCTCGAGGCCGAGCAGCTGGGCGTACGGAGACTCCCGCACCGCCAGCCACTGCCCGAGGTTCATCAGGAACTCATGGTCGAGCCGGAACGCGAACCGCCGGTCGAAGCCCGAGAGGTTCTCGGTGAGCCTCGCCACGAGCTCCGTGACCTTCGGGTCGGCCCGCTCGAGCTCGCCGAGCGTCTCGGGGGCGTCGGCGATCCGCCTGATCCAGGCGATGCGGTCCTCGTGCGACGACGGCGGCGTCCCGAGCAGCAGCTGCCACTCGCGGGCGAACTGCCGCTTGTAGTGCAGGTGCGCGTCGTCGGCCACGCCGTCGAGCTTGTGGGCGAACCAGAACGCGAGCTCCTTGTGCAGCACGATGTCGTTCGGGTTGTAGCGCAGCCCGCGGTCGCGCACGAGGTCGATCCCGGCCTTCACCCACTCCCACCGCTCCTCGGGCGTGTTCGTGAGGACCGACACGTTGTAGGCCATGTTGTGGCCGTGGAAGCCCCACACCTCGCCGAACCTCGGCTGCAGCTTCGTGATGAGGTCGGCGTCCGACATCATCTCGTAGAAGAGCCCCTTCTCCTTCATCATGTTGAGCTTGATCCACAGGTAGTCGACGATCAGCCCGCGGAAGGCCCCGAGGGCCGTGCCGATCGCGACCACCGGCGGGGCGCCCTCGACCGCCACGTCGGTGTAGCGGAGCCCGTAGCCGTCGGTGCCGCGGAGCTCGCCCTCGAGGGACACCCGCTCGCCGTCGCGCAGGTAGGTGATCCGCACGTCGTCACCGATCGCCCCCTGCCACCGGCGGCTGTTCGCGTCGAACTCGAGCTCGAGCCGCGCGGGATCCGGCTTCCGCGTCGGGGCGGCGGTCTCCATCTCGCGGAGCGCGCTGAGGTCGACGCGGACCGGGGGCGGCGCCTTCGACTCGCCCGCCGGCGTCACCGGCTGGACCGTGAGGTACCGCTCGCCGGCCCGGTCGACGATCCGCGGCAGGAGCGATCCCGCCGCGAGCGCGACGGCGATCGCGAGGCCGAGGGCGATGGTCTGGACGAGGCGGTCGCGGGTCATGGGAAAGGCGGCGGCGGGCTCAGCCCTGGCCGCTGTAGATGGCGATCTCCTTGCGGCGGAACGCGAGGAAGCCGGCGAGGAAGGCGAGTCCGGTCCACGCGAGGCCGATCACCGCGAAGGTGCGCACGAGCGCCGACCACGGCACCAGGCGGCCCTCGACCACGAGGCGGTTCGCCCCGGTCTCGCCGAAGGCCCGGAGCAGCCACTCGGCGCCGCTCGCGACCATCCGCACCGAGATCTGGAGCACCTGCTGCAGGATCGGCGCCTCGCGCGAGACCACGTAATCCTCGATCGAGATCGAGAGGAACGGCGACAGGCTCCCGATCGCGAGCACCGTGAAGCACAGCAGCGTGGCCACCGGGAACGAGAGGAAGGTCGCGCAGGCGCAGCCGAGCATCGCGAGGAACGAGAGCTTCACGAGGTTGACGAGCTGGGCCCGCACGAAGTTCCCCTCGAACTCGCCCGCCCGCCAGAGGACCTCGACGGCGTCCGCCTTGAACAGGATCGCCCCCTCGCCCGGGACCTTCGCCATGCCCTGCGGGGTCTCGACGAGACCGGCGTTCTCGATGGTCACGGTGAGCGTCCCGTCGTCGGCGACCAGCTCGGCCGGCACGGGCAGCACGTGGGCCTGGACGGGCACGAAGGTCCGGTCGGCGTAGACCCCGTCGCGGAACTTGAAGATCACCGGATGCGTCTCGTGCGGGTCGATCCGCACGATGTCGAACGAGTAGCGGAGGGTGAGGTTCCCGCCGAGGCGCTTGGCGGCCGACAGCCCCTCGAACACGTAGGTCCGCTCCTCGCCCGGCGGGACGGTCCGCTGCTGGGTCAGGTACTCGGTGAGGATCCGCTTCCGCTGCTCGCGCTCGACCTCGGCGGCGTCGCGCTCGCCGCTCACCATCTCGGCCCGCAGCAGCGGATCCTTGGCGAACGCCGCCTGCACCGCCGCGTCGAGCTCGGCCGCCCCCAGGCGGCGGTACTGCGGGTACGAGCCGGTCCGCGCCGCGAGCACCTCGTCGCGGACCGCCTGGGCGTCGAGCGCGTCGACCGCGGCCCGCGTCCGCATCGCCTGCACGGTGACCAGCGTCGCGGTCCCGGCCACGGTGAGCAGGATCG
>JBEIUL010000336.1:0-3430 GCA_040374395.1 Phycisphaeraceae bacterium | reverse complement strand
CGAGAGGATGGACTGCGGGTAGCCGGGTCGCAGGCGGCGTAACCCCGTCGTGCGCATCACGAGTGCCTGCGCCGCCCTGCCGCCGTCCCCGGCGGGCAGGAGGATGCTGATGCACGCCTGGGTCTCGCAGCAGATCCCCTGCGCAAACAGCGACGCGTTGTGGGCACCGCGGCGCGCGGCCCGCAGCCGCGCCTCCGAGACCTTCGGCACCGCCGCGCGCCCTGTCGGGCCACGGCCGGACCCCGTCGCCGCGATCGCCGTGACCAGCGCGGTTCGGTCGCCCGGGAAATCCGCGATCGCCGCGTCGAGCTCACCGATCGCCTTCTGCGCCTGGGCGACCAGCCGCTTGCCGGCGCCGAGCTTCTCGCATGCAGCCACGATCCGGCCGAGCGATTCGGCCGCCGGCAGCTCGCGCAACGCGGAACCCGCCTCGCTCATGCGCACCGCGCGGGCCACGCGGCTCGCGATCGACTTGTCGAGGCCGAGCCGCTCGCGGAGGTCGCTCATGCGCGGCTGCTCGATGCCGATGGACGCGAACACCCGCGCAAGGGCCGTTCTGGCGGCCTGTGCCGACGAGAGGACGCGCTGCAACGCCCGGGAACTCACCGCGTCAATATAGCGAGGCATCCTCCCTCTCGACGGCCGCTGCCCGCGGCGCCACGCTCCATGACCGCATCGAAGGGCGAATGACCGTGAAAGACCCGCGACTGCCCGCCCTGACCGCGATCGCGCATCCTTGTTGCGCTCGCGTTCGTCGCCCGCATCGAGCCTGCGGCGGCCACCGCGGCGCTCACATCCGCCACCGCACCCGAGCTCCAAGTTGAAGGCCCGGTCGGCCGCGCTTCGGTTCGGCCCTGTCGTGTTCCGGGGCAGGGCCGCTCGATCAGGTCGATCGCCAGCCAACCCTCCCTCGAGAGGCCTGTCACGAAGCGGAGGAAGATCGCGATGATCACGCCTGCGGCCGCAATCACCAGCCTCATCGTCCGGTGGCAGGAGAACGGCATGGGGAACCGCCGCCGAGCGCGAAGACGGCTCCGATCAGCGCGGCGACCTCGCCTCCTTGAACGGCGAGGGATGCTTCACGGCGGAGATCGGGCTCGCATCCGGCGCCAGGTCCGCGGCCGCGGGACACGGCCGCACGGCACCCTTCCAGATGCGGGTCGACCGGCCGCAGCCGCTGTCCGGCGAACGGGCGGTCGCGCCGGCATGCGCACGACTCAACCTCCTCGAGATGGCCGCCTCCGACCGGCCTCCGCCCTTCGTCGCATGGTGCGCCGGCCGCATGGGTCCGGGCGCGACGTACGTCCCGTTCCTCCCGAACGGGCTGAAGGCGTGCCCGGCATCGCGACCAACACCGCCCTTTGGGCGATGCACCGCGCCGAGCGGGCGGACGGACAGCTGCGGGCGATGGGTCACCGCGGTTGACGAGCGAAACGGCCCCGCCGGGATTCCGGCGGGGCCGCGTGGTTCGGGATTCGAGGGGTTCGAGTCCGGCGGACGATCACTCGGCCTTGCCGCCCGCACCCGCCTGCTGCTTCGCCGCCGCGGGCTTGCCGGGCAGGATCACGGTGTCGATCACGTGGATCACGCCGTTCGAGGTCTCGACGTCGGCCACGACGACGGTCGCGCCGTTCAGCATGACCTTGCCGTCGACGACCTTCACCGCGACCGGGGTGCCGAGGACGGTGGGAACCTCGTTCATCTTCACCACCGCGTCGCTGTAGGCGGCGACGCCGGGGACGACGTGGTACGAGAGGATGTCGACGAGCTGCTGCTTGTTCTCCGGCTTGAGCAGCATCTCGACCGTGCCGGCGGGCAGCTTGGCGAACGCGGCGTCGGTCGGGGCGAGGACGGTGAACGGACCCTTGCCCGACAGCGTCTCGACGAGGCCGGCGGCCTTGACCGCGGCGACGAGGGTGTTGAACGAGCCGTTCGCGGCGGCGACCTCGACGATCGTGCCGTCGACCGGCAGGATCACGGTGTCGATCACGTGGATCACGCCGTTCGAGCAGGCGATGTCGGTGGCGACGACGTTCGCGCCGTCGACCTGGACCTTGCCGCCGTCGACCTTGATGTCGACCCGCTGGCCGTTGACGGTGCCCGCGTTCTTCATGGTCACGACGTCGGCGGCCTTCGCGGAGCCGGGAACGACGTGGTAGGTGAGGATCGCGGTGAGCTTGCCCTTGTTCTCCGGCTTGAGCAGCATCTCGACGGTGCCCGGAGGCAGCTTGGCGACCGCCTCGTCGGTCGGGGCGAAGACCGTGAACGGGCCGTTGCCCGAGAGCGTCTCGGCGAGCCCGGCGGCCTGGACCGCGGCGACGAGGGTCTTGAAGTTGCCGGCGGCGACGGCGGTGTCGACGATGGTCGACTTCGCGGGGGCGGCCTTCGCGGCGGGCGCGGGCTTCGCGGGCGCGGACTGCGCGGTGACGGGGGCGATGGCGAGCACGAATGACGTGGCGACGGTCAGGAACATGATGTCCTCTGGGGCTTTCGCCTCGGCGGAAGAACCGGAACTCGATGCCGACGCGGCGCCGGAGCCGTCTTCCACTCGAAGGCGAGGGTCACGCGCGACGGCGTGAGTGGACGGCGCTTTCGACGTCCGAAGCGGTTTCGGATTCGCCACGGCGCCGACGCGATCGCGAATGATGCTGCGGACGCGGCAGGCGGCGATGGCCCCGGACCGGAAACGACCTCCCTGTACGATCGAACCATGCGCCAAACCTCCCGCCTGCCCTTCCTCGCGATCGCCGGGGTCCTCCTCGCGATCTCGCGGGCCTCCGCCTCCGCCGAACCGCCCGTCTGCAAGGTCTTCGTCCTCGCCGGGCAGTCGAACATGGAGGGGCAGGCCGTCGTCGACCTCGACGGCGAGCACTACAACGATGGCCGCGGCACGCTCGCGGCCATCGCCGACGACCCCCGCACCGCCCCGCTCGTCGCTCATCTCCGCACCGCCGACGGCTCGTGGGTCGTGCGCGATGACGTCCTCGTCCGCTACACGCCTGAGGGGAAGCCGGCGAAGGCGGGCCCGCTCGGCCTCGGCTTCACGCCCTATCTCGACGCGCACCACTTCGGCCCGGAACTGCAGCTCGGCCACGTCCTCGGCGACGCGATCGACGGGCCGGTGCTGCTCGTGAAGACCGCCTGGGGAGGGAAGAGCCTGTTCAAGGACTTCCGTCCGCCGTCGTCGGGCGGCGAGACCGGGCCGTACTGGCGTCGCATGGTCGATGACGTGCGGACCGCGCTCGCCATGGCCGACGACGAGTTCCCATCGCTCCGCGGGCATCGCCTCGAGCTCGCGGGCCTCGTCTGGTACCAGGGCTGGAACGACGGCTGCGATCCCGAGCGGGCGGTGCCCGAGTACGAGGAGAACCTCGTTCACCTCGTAGACGACTTCCGCCGCGAGTTCGCCGCGCCCGACCTTCCCGTGGTG
>JBEIUL010000310.1:0-3729 GCA_040374395.1 Phycisphaeraceae bacterium | reverse complement strand
GACCGGCGCCCAGATCGACGTCGAGGAGGATGGCACCGTCTTCATCGCCTGCCCCGACGCCGAGAAGGCCGCGGCGGCGAAGGCCGAGGTCGAGGCGCTCGGCGCCGAGATCAAGGTCGGCTCGATCTTCGAGGGCCGCGTGGTGAGCGTGAAGGACTTCGGCGCGTTCGTCGAGCTCGTGCCCGGCACCGACGGCATGTGCCACATCAGCGAGCTCGCGACCGGCTACGTGAAGACCGTCACCGAGGTCGTCAAGGTCGGCGACACCATCCGCGTGAAGGTCATCAACGTCGACGAGAACGGCCGCATCAAGCTGAGCCGCAAGGCGCTGCTGGTCGAGACGCAGGGCTGATCGTCCCGCGTTCCGGGACCTCGTGTCACTTCCTGTCGGGGCCGCGACCGTCGTCGCGGCCCCTTTTCATGCGCCGTACCCTTGCGGCCGCGGAAGTTCGGCGTCATCCTAAGGAAAAGGTCCCCGGGTCGGACAATCGGCCGTGCGCTTCCGGGGACTTGTGGCGCCGTCGGCGCGACCAAGGAGTTTCGGCATGTCCGAAAGCGTAGTGCAGCACGCGGATTCCATCGACGACCGGCGGGGCCCCGTGCGATGGTTCGACGCCCGCAAGGGCTTCGGCTTCCTCGAGGGGCCGGACGGGACCGACGTCTTCGTCCACTTCTCGGTGATCGAGCAGGGCGATGGCTTCCGGACCCTGAAGGACGGCGAGGAGGTCGTCTACTCGGCCCGCAAGGGACCGAAGGGCTGGGCGGCCACCAAGGTGCGCTCGCTTCGCGCCCGCGGGCCGAACGGCGGCTGAGCCACGTTCGACCCCGGCCCTCGACACGAGCGGCCCCCTCCGGGGATCATCGAGGGCATGGATCCCGCGGCGATCGTCTGGTGCCTCGGCTCCGCCCTCGCCGGCGGCGCGGCGGTCGCGATCGCCATGGAAACCCGCAATCGGCGCCGGGCCCGCCGCGAGGCCGAGGCGACCCGCCGCGCCGACGAGGCCGAGCGGAATGCCGAGATCGGGTCGATGACCGCGGGCCTCGCCCACGAGATCCGCAATCCGCTCTCGACGATCGTTATGAACGCCGACCTCGCCGCCGAGGAGGTCCGCGAGAGCGACCTTCCGCCATCGTCGCGGGAACCGCTCGAGCGGCGCCTCTCGACGCTGGCCCGCGAGACCCGCCGCCTGAAGGACATCCTCGAGGACTTCCTCCGCTTCGCCGGACGGATGCGGCTCGATCGCGAGCCGGTCGACCTCCGCGAGCTCGTCGAGGAGTTCGCAGACTTCCACCTCCCGCAGGCCCTCGCCGCGGGCGTCACGCAGTCGGTCGAGGCCCCGCCCGGCCCGACCGTCGCCGAGGTCGACGCCGACCAGGTCAAGCAGGTGCTGCTCAACCTCGTCATGAACGCGGTCCAGGCGATGCAGGCCCAGCCCACCGAACGCCCCCGGAAACTCACGCTGCGGGTCTCGCGCTCGGCCGACGGCGGCACGCCCGAGGCCCGCATCGAGGTCGAGGACACCGGTCCCGGCATCGATCCCCACCGGCAAGAGTCGATCTTCCGCCCCTACCTCACCGACAAGCCGGGCGGCACCGGTCTCGGCCTCTCGCTCTCCCGCCGCATCGCCGAGGCCCACGGCGGCCGCCTCGAGGTCGACAGCGCCCCCGGCCGCGGCAGCCGCTTCACGCTTTGCCTGCCGCTCGCGGCCCCGGCTACTCCAGCCAGTCCTTCGCCTTGAGCCGCTCGGGCACATACGTCTCGGTCACGTACGAGATGTCCTTCGTGATGAGCGACTCGACTTCCATCTTGAAGCCATTCTTGAGCAGGTCCTGGATCTCCCGCTGCCAGCCCTTGTGGGCCGCGAACCACGGGTACGCGGCGATCTCGCCCGCCCGCTTGATGTCGTTCTCGGTGAGGTCGATCTTGACCGCCTCGTCCAGCCCGCACGCCTTGTAGTCCTTCGCACGGATCCCGAGGAACTTCGCCTGCGGGATCGCCAGCCGCGAGCTCTCGAACGCCAGCGAGATCGAGCCCTGCTTGATGACGCTGTAGATGTAGTGACCCCACGGGTCGGCGTCGAGCACGCAGATGATCGGAAGCCCGAGCTCCTGGTTCAGCCGCTGCAGCAGCCGCCGGCACCCCCGCGGCGGCTGCCCGGCACCGTGCGTGAGGATGCAGTTGTTCTTCTCCCAGAACCGGTCCTCGTTGAAGCGGTTCCAGACCGTGCCCTTCTCGACGTGCAGGACGAACTTCGCCTCGCACTTCCCGAACTGGATGATGTCGGGCTCGACGATCGACGGCAGGGCGTACCCGCCGCTGCCCATCCGGCGGCAGTCGATCTGGTCGCCCTTGTCGACGAGCGTGATGTTCCCGACCATCGCCCCGCGGTTCTCGGCGAAGACGTGCAGCTCCTCGCGGAGGGCCGCGAGCGCGACCTCGAGATCCTCGAGGATCGGGTCGCTCTCGTCCTGCGTGTCGAAGGTGTTCTCCTTCGTGCCGGCGACGGTGTGCTTGGCCTTGTAGAAGACGCCACGGAGGCTGCTCGTCTTGCCGGCCTCGATCAGGTCCCTGATCGTGCTCGCGTGCAGCATCGTCTGCATGAACTGCTTCGCGGTCTTGAGGTCGAAGAGCGGGCGCTCGCTCGTCGCGTCGCCCATCTCGAGGATCCCCCGCTTGCGGTTCCAGTTGGTGTTGCTCTTCGCCCGCGTCGGGATGCGGACCACCGGGTCCTTCCCGCCGAGGGCCTGCTTCGCGACCTGCGCCGCGAGGCCCTCGATCTTCTTCTGCGTCTCGACGTCCCGCTTCTTCGAGCCCGCGGCGATGGTGGCCCGGGCTTCGGCGCTGGATGAGGTCTTCTTGGCGGCCATGGTCGGTCTCCGGCGGGCTGTGGGCGATCAGAAGAGCGAAGGCGAGTCGGAACCGCCGCGCTGGCCACGGGCGGGCTTCGGCGAAGGCGCGGCGGCGGGCTTCCGCGACCGCTTCGCCGGCTCCGGCGGCGCCTCGGTCGGCGGGGCCGGCAGGTCGCCGGCGGGAATCGCGCTCTCGACCACGATCACGCCGTCGTCGTCGAGCGGCTCGTCCTTCACGGCCTTGCCGTCCTCGTCGAGCACCTGGTCGGCGATCGCGGTCTTCGACTTCGCCTGGGCCAGGAGCGCCTCGTACAGCCGCTTGGCGTCGTCGCCGGTGATGGCGTTGATCGCCTTCGAGATCTCGCCGATGTACCGCTCGAACACGTCGCGCCGCTCGCCCTCACGACGCATCTTCTGGCGCTTGCGCAGGTACGTCCCGAGCTTCCGGCCGCACTCCATCAGGGCGAGCCGCATCTCCTTGCGGATCTCGTCGTAGTCGGCGATCGCCTCCTTCGACTCGCTCGTGAACGGCACCCACACGCTCGCCATGTGGATCATCACCACGATCGGCCCGACCGGCAGGCTGCCGCGGGGCTGCGAGATGCCGTAGTTCTTCCAGCTCGTCTCGTTCACCGCCTTGAACGAGCTGCAGGCGCTCTGCTGGAAGAGGAGCGGCACGCGGTTCGCGAAGCGGATCACGCGGGCCGGCTCGTCGGCGGGCAGGTCGCCGCCGAAGGCGATCGCGGCCTCGATCTGGACCGGGCGCCCGCGGGACACCGCGGCCGCGCGGGTGCGCGCGGCGTAGAACTCGGCCCGACCGCCCTTGAGCAGGCCCGCGCGCATCTGCCGCACGCCGATCGGCGCGAGGCAGTCGGTCGG